>JAKAYH010000105.1 GCA_021826835.1 Thermoplasmata archaeon
TTGGCATCTCCACATCATCCATATCTGACGTGCTCAGGCGCGGAACTAAGAAGATAATAAAGGCATTCCTGGAGAACAGGTAATCATTGGATATCCAAACATAGGTAGCTGTCGTTAGCAATTTATGGTCTCATACCCCTTCTTTCGGGTATTTACATAAGGCAGACTCTCTGCATATCTGACAAAATGATTTCCATACGTTTACTGGATTGTGTACGATCATAAAATTGAGTTTCGCTCATGCCTGAGCGAAACTCAAGTTCTACACCAATGCCGGCGTAACCGAAGACAATGTCAGGAACCTCGCAGAGACATACAGGGAAAGATGGGGCATCGAAAACGGATACTTGGAAAAGTCGGATACGAAAGAGAAGACACATTT
This sequence comes from Thermoplasmata archaeon, assembly GCA_021826835.1. Next base: position 383 of record JAKAYH010000105.1, read on the forward strand.
CCCTGAGATGGGAATAAGGTATTTCCTGTTCCTCCTCTCGGTGCTGCTTTACAATATGTGGATGCTCATCAACCTCCTCAGGAAACTATCCGATGCCGGATGGATCACGCTCATGGACTTCATAATAGCCATGAGAAGGGGAAGGTAGCACAGTATTATGAACGATCATGGATGATTCGGGACTGGCAAAGACTGGTGGAACTCGGGAATCTCGGGTATTGAAATAGCTGCAGCTATACGGCTGAAACTGATTTCCTAGGATCATCCGGCAGTAATATGGCAATTCATGTCACCCGGCGCACTACAGCCATGACGATTCCTGTATCATGCCAGGACGGGATAAGGATGTTTCACGTCAAAACGCTGTATTGCATTACCGGCTTTTGACACATGCGGAGAGTCTGGAGTTACCAGTTAGAATTAAATATGATATTTTGATATAAGGAACTGTTCTAACATGGAGTTGCGTTATTTTATTATAAGAAGAATGCTGTTACTTATACCAACTTTGGCGGGATTGCTTATCCTTGTATTTGCACTCTTCATGTCTCTTCCCCATTCCCTTCTTGAGTTAAGTCTATTCCCAGGTATCCCTAGAAATGCCTCATTAGAAGAGATAGAGGGAGCAAAGATTTTGGGGCTATCGTATACTGTTAATGGAGTGTATCACCCAGGATTACCTCTTCCACTTCAATTCGGTAAATACGTTATTAGGTTATTACAGGGTAACTGGGGATATATGACTGTTCCAATTTATCAGGGTTCGGTAATAGGAGCTATTTCTATTTTTTTCCCAAATACCGCTCAACTTGTTATCCTCGCTAGTATAATCGCAATAGTGATTTCAATTCCGCTGGGCACGTTCATCGGTGCAAGGCCAAACACTATAGCCGATCACGCGGGTAGGATTTTTACTTTTATAGGCTACGCAATTCCGGCATTTGTCCTAGGAACTTTTCTTTTAGCGATATTCTCCAAGGGTGGTATAATCCCAATTTTTCCATCAGCAAATGCTTTTTCGGCTAGCTCAATTCCTAATCCTCCACCATCATGGATGCTTTCGTCTGGAGACGTTTTTATTACTAGTCCTACCCATATAGTTTTGGTAGATTCCATTCTCCATGGAGATCTGGAACTGGCAGGAAATACATTGATGCATACGATTCTCCCAGTATTGACATTAACGTACGGGTTGTTAGCCGGAATAATGAGGTTTATAAGAGCGGGGATGGTGGATTCATCAAGACAGGAATATGTCAAGACGGCAAGATCTGAAGGTGTTCCAGAAAAGATTGTAATTCGTGAACATATTAGGAAAAACGCCTTGATTCCTACCATAACTGTCATGGGTTTAATAGTAGCTAGCCTCTTGGGTGGCGTTGTTGTAGTTGAGGAAGTCTTTAGTTATCCTGGAATGGGTCTCTTAACCGTACAAGCTGCAGTGCAAACTCAGGTTTATGGTGTTCTAGGAACAACCCTTGTTTTTGGTTTGATTCTCGTGCTTGCAAACTTAATAGTAGACGTGGTATATGCACTGATAGACCCCAGAATAAGATATTAATTTGAAAGGTGGAATAAGTGGAAAATCCTAATATAGAAAAAGTGACTCGAGGAAAAAAGCATCCAAAACTAGAGGATTATAAGTATACCCTTAAACTTCTAGGAAAAAATAGGTTGGCTACGGCTGGAGGAATTATAGTTATGGCTTATTTTTTCATTGCTATATTAGACTATGTCTATCCACAGTATCTGCAACCATATCTAAATTACATACTGACAGGGGGAAGCCAAGCCTTTTTTACGCCACTAGGGCCAGGATTCTCACATGGTTGGGCATACATCTTTGGAGAAACAGAGTATAATATGCCAATATTTCCCTATATACTCGATGCTTTGAAGTTGGATCTAACATATACGGTATTTATTGTAGGAGTTGGTGCATTGATCGGGATAAGTGTGGGAACAATATCCGGATATTATGGTGGTTATCTGGATGAAGTTGTTATGAGGATAACGGATATTTTTTTCTCGGTTCCTACTTTAGTGCTAGCCTTAGCGATAATATTCGCTCTTCAAGCTTCTTCTTTACTTGACATCGTATATGCACTAATTATAATATGGTGGCCAACCTATGCGAGAATAACCAGAGGACAAGCATTATCCCTCAAATCTATGAAATATGTTGAAGCATCTACTGCATCAGGGTCTTCTGGGATAAGAAATGTTTTTGTGCATCTTATCCCGAATGTGTTATCGCCGGTAATGGTACAACTTTCTCTAGACCTAGGAGCTATTGTAGGCGTATTTGCAACCTTAGTTTTTATTGGGTTTATGCATCTTCCAAATCCCTACATACCAGAGCTTGGCAATATAATAGTAATAGGCGAAAATGAATTTACTAGCGTTGGAGCCTGGTGGGCTGTTCTATTTCCGGGAATATTTCTGTTTGTGTTTGTTATAGCGGTTAATCTTTTGGGAGATGGCCTGAGAGACGTTCTTGATCCGAAACTCAGGAGATAGATATAATGATCGTTAGTGAAAAAAACGTTGAAAAAATGGATGAGATTTCTTCTCTAAAAGTTGATGGGCTAGTTACGCAATTTTTCACTTCTGGCGGGATAGTCAAAGCACTGGATAGCGTAAGTTTTTCTATTAAAAAGGGGGAAGTAATGGGACTAGTTGGAGAGAGCGGATGTGGAAAAAGTGTAACCGCAACCTCAGTTATGGACCTCATACCAGACCCTCCGGGCCGAATCATAAAGGGGAAAATAATAATTGACGGGTTTAACATTGTAGGTGATCTGGAAAAATTGGCAAAGATTAGAATAATCTCTGAAAAAAAAGTAATCATAAAGAGAAACAGAAGAATGATCAAAAGGCATAATTTCATATTATCCAAAATACGTGGCAGAACTATTTCTATGATATTTCAGGAGCCGTCACTTTCCTTAAATCCTGTTATGACTGTAGGAAAACAAATAATGGAACCTATTTTGTTGCACAACAGGATCGAAATTTCAAATTCGATCATACGAAGAGAGTCAATAAATAAGGAGCAAATAAAGACCTTTTGTACAGATTGCCTGAAGATCGAAGACCAAATGGAGAGAAGAAAATACGTAAACAAGTGGACACAAATGTTCGGAGTCGCTGAATCTCAGGGCTCAATACTGGAGTTATTTAATTCTCAAGCTTCTTTACAGCAGATAGAAGATGATCTCGAAGGGTTCTTATTTAGTGAAAGGGAGGGAACAGACCTCGACATTGTAGAAAAAGTGAGAGATTACTATGAGACGGGGGAAAAATTGTTTAAATTACATACCGAATTATTATCTGCAGAGGAAGGCAAAGATTCCGAAATGGTAGAAAAGATACTAGACAGCATCAAAATTTTGAAAAGAGATTCAAACAAGAGACTTTTTGGATTTAAAGTAAAGTACAAGCTACTTAGAAGACGTATAGACATGCCTTATGAAAAGGAAGCGAGACGCAGGGCACTGGAATTGCTGAAATTAGTTAATATTGCTGGTGCTGAAAGAGTCATAGACTCCTATCCGCATGAACTGAGCGGAGGAATGCAACAGAGGGTTATGATTGCTATGGCTCTCTCATCGAATCCAAAAATACTGATCGCAGATGAACCTACAACGGCGCTCGATGTGACAACACAAGCTCAAATACTAGAACTTATTAAGGATTTGAAGGCGGTAACGGGAACTTCTATACTATTTATTACACATGATCTGGGGGTCGTTGCTGAAATGTGTGATAAAATAGGTATTATGTATGCAGGTAACTTGGTCGAGGAGGCTCCGGTTAACGATATCTTCTATAACCCCAAACATCCCTACACCATTGGACTGTTAAGGTCTATACCTCGCTCGGATATCAAACATAGCGATATTCTAGAGTCCATTCCCGGTTCCGTGCCTAATCTTATAATGCCGCCGAGCGGATGCAGGTTTCACCCTAGATGTGCATTCAAAATGGATATATGCGAAGCTAAAAAGCCCAAATTACGAAGAATAAGCGATAACAACAATCAAAAAGTAGCGTGCTTCTTGTTCTCTAATGAGGTAGAGTAGGATGAGTAATGACGAGGTAGAAAGTAATATAATAATGTATGTGTCTCACATTAAGAAGTATTTTGATGTTTCTTCTGGCCTTAGAAAATCTAAAGGTCAAGTTAAAGCTCTAGACGACGTATCCTTTTCATTAAGGGTGGGAGAGACAATTGGTATAGTCGGAGAGACGGGATGTGGCAAAACTACTCTTGGGAGAAGTGTTCTAAGACTCATTGAACCAACATCTGGAGATGTATACGTTGACCTTTCACCCGAGATTATGGAAAATATCATTAATCTTGAACGGAAGCTGACTGATATTAAGAATAAAGATAATATATCAGATGAAGAAAAAGGGAAGATAAATGCCATAATGAAAGAACTTGAACCACTAAGAAAGAAATACTCCCTTACAAAAATTTCCAAGAGAAAGATGAAGGAGTATAGGAAACTAATGCAACCAGTTTTCCAGGATCCTTATAGTTCATTGGACCCAAGAATGTTAGTAAAGGATATAATAGCCGAGCCGATGAAACTATTGACTAACATGAGTACCGACGAAATCTTCAAAAAAACCTTAGACATTATTCAGGAGATAGGACTTAGCGAAGATCATTTGTACAGATTCCCACACGAGTTCAGTGGCGGTCAACGACAAAGAATAGGAATTGCCAGATCTCTGGTAATAAATCCAAAGGTGTTGATACTTGACGAACCAACATCTGCTCTGGATGTGTCAGTACAGGCCCAGGTTTTGAACTTAATGCGCAGCATACAACGGAAACGAAACATTAGCTTTGTGTTTATATCACACCATCTTAGTGTTATACGAATGATGGCAGACAAAGTTGCGGTAATGTATCTTGGAAAAACAGTTGAGCTAGCTGAAACGCATGCGCTTTTCACAAAGATGCTACATCCATATACTAAGGCACTTTTGTCAGCTATACCAATACCAGATCCAGGGATAAAAATCAATAGAATCATTCTCGAAGGCGAAATTCCAAGCCCCTCAAATCCGCCTAAGGGCTGCTATTTCCATCCTAGATGTCCAGTTGCAATGAGGAATTGTGGATGGTCTGCTGCCGACCTGGGCCAGCCAATCTCAGATATGTTTGACCCATTCCGAAACCATGAAGTGAATGTACTTCCTAGAATAACTAGCATATTAACCGATAATAATAAAAATGAAATTGAGATAAATTTCGAATCACCTCTATCAGATAAAATCGAATCCTTGAAAATCATTAAAGAACTAGTTCACAAAGAGAGTGGGTTAAAAGGAGGTGTCAAATTTTCTGCTATAGACAAAATCGAATCCTTGTCCAATGACAGGGTCAAGATAACTCTAATAGAATATGACACGCCAAAACTTAAGGAAGTGTCAAAGGATCATTTTGTTTCTTGCTTGATCTATGAGGAACCTAAAAGGTCAACAAAAGAAGAGATTCCTGATGCCGAGATACCAACCTAAGTTAACGGATAAAGACGAATCCCAAATCTCTTCTAAAGACATTACAAAATTTCAACTTTTAGGATACATCTTTGGAGATTTCATGAAAGGGGGATTTGTTGTGACGTCTTTGTTTATTGATGTCGTACTTATACCTGAACCATACACGTATATACCAAGTTTTTACCTCACTAATTACACGCTATCATACTATTTTGGTGGATTTCAGCTGCTCTCTATATTTGTTCTTATACTAATCGTATTTTCGGAAATGATCATTATTTATATTGAAATAAAGATATACCAGAAAATCTGGGGTAAAAATGTTGTACCTTGGTATTATAGAAAACACGAATCCTGAACTCCCGCCTTTGGACCACTATTAAGTCATGGAGAAGGCAGTATTGTGGCTGTTTCCAGCTTCAGTGCTGTATTGATTCGATATTAAATTGACCTGTAGTTCCAGCAGTTCCTTTCCCTCCTGTCGGGAATCACTTCCCACAGGACCACGATTGCGCCTTTTTCCCTCAGGTAAGAAACAACCTTTCAGCGTTCCTTCTTTCTTATCATGAACATGCCCTTGGAATAGCGTATGTTCCTGACACCGTCCAGAAAGCCACTCTTCCTTGACCTGTATTTTCCCTAATGCGAGTAGCTCTCACACCCGTATAGATCACGATGAAACTTCGAGACATCCCCCTTGCTCCTGCCCTCATAGATCAAGGTGAACGATGTCAAGATTGCTGTTTTCATAATAACCGAAGGTTTCTGTTGATAAAATATATGACTGTGGTATACGCAAGTCATATGCCAAGATGGGGGAAACCGTACAAAGATAAGAGAAACTGGAAGGAATACAAGGAAGAACCTGTCATAAGGGGAAAGATGCTTTTTGATCTCGATTTCGCGGATCAGTAAGACAATGAACTGAAGACATTGTCAAAATTTGGTTGATTTATCCCTAATTTGCGCTGCTTGACCGAAATCATGAAATATGTCCTTCGCATTACATGACATGCGACTGAGGAAGGCGCCATACACTGAGTTCAGGAGAGTTTCAACATCTCTTGACGATTATGCCTCAGTGGATTCTTCTCCCGTCTTTCTGATCAATAATATACCAATGATGGACATGGAACTTAAGGAAAACGATCTAGTCTGTTTCATGAATCCAATGTGCCCACAGTGCCGCTCCAGGAACGTGGTGAGGAATGGAACCTGTCTCAGAACCATGGAGAATGGCACAGTGTTCAGAGACACATCAGCAGGGACTGCAGATATTCATTTGTTGCATGTCCTCCAAATTACGGTTATGGAAAGCATTACCCCGATGATGTCAGGGAGAAGGGCGTCAAAACCAGGGTCAAGACATCCCTCAGGAAGGCAGCGGACTTCTTTCGAATCATCGGTAACGCGATCATATCCCATGTAAACCATACAGAAATATGTTCCATCTCCCCCCTGAAGAAATGATGGAATC
>JAKAYH010000106.1 GCA_021826835.1 Thermoplasmata archaeon
ATAATATGAAAAATAAGACTGATCTTATCTCCCAGCTGGCATATGCATATACATGGATTGCAGGGCAATCCTTCCGGGTCCGGTAAACCTGTTCCAGAACATCTGGCCAGATGCACCAAGGGCCCTTGTTTTCAAATTCTGATAGATTGTCTCCATGGTAACGGAATGATCCTTGTATATCCATCCCCCTCCTTCAATATCTATCTGCTCTCCTGCCTTCAGGACCACTTCAAACACGTTACCATATCCATGTATCCACAGTATTCCATCCTGATGCTGGCATGTGAAATTATCAATGAAAAAACCAGTACCTCCAAAGAGAATGTTTGCTGCACCCTTCATCCTGCTGTATGAATAATCGATATTGTCTGTGGCTGCAAGGAACTGGTGTTCCCTCACATCCAGGGATTCCCCAGCTTTCATGTGTATTGCAGCAAGATGGCCGGGGCCATCCCTGCTGAAAGCAATTCTTCCAACTCCTGAAGTTCTTGTCATGAATATGGGCATACCCGCAAGCACTCTGGAGAATGCTCCTGCTAGAGGCTTGATTTCAATATTCACTGCGGGGTCTTTCCAGAGAAGAATGTGATGCTCGAAATATACCGGAATATTACTCACTTCAACGTGAAGAACTGGAACCAGTTCTCCCTGTATGTGATATGTTACCCCTGCATAATTTTCATTTTCTATTTTAGTATCCAACAGTTTTGGAACAGCCATTCAATCAACTCACTTTGTAGAACTGAATCTATAAACCACTATTTAATTTTGTTTCCTTATGAAAAACGGAGATTCTAGTAAATCTTGAGAAAGATTCTTACTGCTTCTAAAACTCTGCGATGAATATTGAGATTACTACTGAAAGAAGTATTTTATGAATAACTTCAGATACTCGTCTCTCGGAGTTAGCAGTTCGGAAAGATTAAAACAATATTTCAGGTAGAGTTCACTTTCTTCAGAATAATTTTTTTCAGCACGGAGAATAGCTTGTAGAAATTCTAAATCTTCCGATGCTGATATGTTAAATTCTGATTTCATAAGTAAACGGTTTTGTGGAATGGGCCTGTATACTACTGGAGTATGGTGAGCAAAAGCCTCAACAGGGACTAGGGATGATGCTTCCACATAGGAAGGGAAGAGAATAATGTGGGATTTAGAGATAAGAGAAGAAAGTTCCTTTTCATCAATGAAACCCAAATTTTTGACATTCTTTCTGTTTATATTGTTTAAAATGTTGGAGGATTCTCCAGTTCCCGTTATGATCATATTTATGCTTTCAGGCAAATTTTCCGCGACATATTTAACGGTGCTGATTCCTTTAATATTTTCATGTCTTCCAAAAAAAAGAACTGTGAATTTATCGAATTTCTGTTCTTGAGGAATTAGATCGAAAAGCCAGGTATTTTCCAATAGAAATTTATTTTTATTATCTACTATCTTGATCTGCTCTTCGGATAGCATGTGCACCTTGTCAAATTCGGGAATAATCTTGGAGAGTATTCTTTTCTGTAAAGCATTTTTTGGATTCTGGAGAGCTGGATCGTGGAAACCGTATGTTTTAATTCCTTTGATATGAAGTAACTGCTGTAGGATGCCATAGTATCCCCCCATTACATATATAAATTCAAATGAATCATTGGGAATTTGTTTCAATTTCATCGGTACAAATTTAGATTTCTTGTACGAGAGTTCCGTATAGCTGAATTTGGTGATTTCATTTAGTGATTCCACGTTCAGTCTGGGGCCGTTTGGACTTATCATGCTTGAAGTGTATACTGAAACATCGTATCCTCTATCGGTCAGAATGTTACCCATATTTATTATCCACTTGTCCCCTCCACCATAATTTAACAATGACCCAGGAGAAAAGAATGCAATCTTTTGTGCCATTTTTTCAAATGATTATTGACAGTTTGTTATTAAACTAATTGTATTTGAAACATTGAAATACGGGATACAATCATATAACTTGTGGCTGGTGGATTGAAGTCACCCACAATAAACAGATGAAATTTGAAAAAATTATGATCGTTATAACTTGATTTTCGATGAAAATTAATAAGGAATCCTTTTGTAATTTAGTAAGATGAAGTGTTTTCTCTAACAGTTCACCTTAATTTATAACTGTGTCTACAACTTTTCTTGGATACCGTATTTTCAATCTCTTGAGGAGAGATTTTGTATTCTCCGACTTGTGCTCTTAACTACTATTGCAGCATCTTCAATCTTCGGAGGTACTGGCTGAAGTTCTCCCAGAATTTCGAATCTACTGAACATGATCATCTCCTCTCTTAACCTTTTTTTCGAATAGCTTTGATATAGGAGGGGATAACACGCACGCAAATTCATGGGCTTACATCCTCTCCTCTGCCCTGTGATTTGCCTATCTCTTCCATGTTCCTTCTACCCACATATATAACGCCGAAATCCACTGGCAGTCAAAACTTAAGATTTTCCATATCTGTACCACACGGTCTTTCTCTCAGTGAGATAACGAAAAAAGCGAAAGACTTGGTGTCTGATCTGAAAATTGATCTCGACATATTACGTAAAAAAGCTTGAGTTAAGACTGAGATGGCCCGATGCACCATGGGAAACATGAATGTGAAACTTCTCGTGACAATTCCGGGGATCAACCTGTATTCTGCCACATCAATTGTGGCAGAGATAGGTGACATAAAACGGTTTGAAAAAAAGGAGAAACTTGCATCATATGCAGGCCTAACACCGAGACAGAACCAGTCCGGTAACAGAGACATAAAGGGCCATATAACAAAGCATGGCCCTTCAATGCTAAGATTCATACTTGTAACAGCAGCACACTCTCTGATAAAATATTCAAAGAAGATGAAGATGAAATATCTTAGCATTGTAAGAAGGGTTGGAAAGAACAGGGCAATAGTTGCAATTGCCAGGATACTTATAGAAACCATATATGTGATGCTTTCAAGAGGAGTGGAATTCCATGATCAGATTGAAACACTCACTGAGAGAAAACAGAAAGCCATGGCGGCAAGATCAAAGAATACTGTGATGAATAAGGGCCTGGAGGAGACTGTAAAGTTATTTATACGGAAAAGGGATCGGATGAAGAAGGATTAATTCCTGTCGAGATATGGATCTGTTTTTGTATAATATTTTTAGCCAGTTCTGATTCCATGAACTGGTCAGGGATACGCGTTTGTGTTCTTTCTCTGTCAGTTTCATTCTTTAGCAGGTCCATATATATTCTTCTTCTTTTCCCATCTTCTCAGTGTTTTTTTGCAATCTTGGCATCCTCTTCCACTCCGTATTTATGCCACTTATTCACAAACCTTAGGAACATAAATGAGTGTTTCTCATATTTTTAATAGAGAAAGCACTATTGTGCATTATAAGTGTTTGAAAGGAAAGCTCCTAAATCACCGTTTTAAGTTAAAATATGTTTGTGAAACTCATGTTTTAAGTTGGAAATAGGATGGTGATGGTAATCATGAAACTTGATCAGGTATTGAAAAGAAAACGCACCCAAAGTGATGATTTATTAAAACAGGCTGAATATCATATTGTGCAACCTACAGAAATAAAATAGATGTAAAGTCATGTGGAACTTCATAATATCTTAGACCTCATATTTTTTTGTGTCCTCATCCAATGCAACTTTCATTTCTGATTCTAAAATTTTTGTTTGATCTTTGTAGTTGTATCGTTTGGCCGTCATAATTCCATTCTCCTTAAGTTTGTTTCTAAGTTCCTCATTGTCAACAAGTATCTTGATTTTCTGGGTCAACATGTCTATATTATTCGGTTCTACGATCAAAGCGTTTTCTTCATCTACGGCATAATCTTCAGTGCCATATGGTGTTGTTATCACTGAAGAGCCACAGGCCATTGCTTCAAGTGGTGGCAATGGAAAACTCTCTGCGGTTGAGAATGTCACTTGAATATCAGAGTTTGAATATAAAAGAGCTAGTTCGCTGTCGCTAAGATCCTTATGAAACACGGTGGAATTCCCGTCAAACGGAATGAATTCAGGAGGGGTGTGTCCGAAATAATGAAGGACAATTTTCTTATTGGGTTCAATACTTTGAATCCTTTTTACCGCATCGTAAATACCTTTGGCGTTTTTCCATCCCCCCTTTCCTAGAGCAACGATATTTATTTTGTTCTCTCCTGTTCGTATACCGTTAAAATCCATATTTCTCTGATAGAAAACTTCATGCTCAATTGCAGGGTTGACTATGGAATATTTTCTGCCCGTAAGTTCAAATAATCTGTCTCTAAGCCAAATTGAATTGGAAATCTTATGTATTGGCAGAAAATAGGTATCACTCACAAATTTTTTCATTAATGGATCATTGAACATTATTGTTTCAAAATGTTGCATATGATAAAATGGAATTGAACCGTCCATACTTTCCCAACTGTTTATATACGCTGTTGGAGAGAAAGTAGCTACATTGATATCGGATTTTGGGGCTAGATCCGATAGTTTATTCATGAGAACGATATTTCTTGAAATCACATTATTGCGGTTTATTAATTTCATACCGTAAAAATATGGGTCAAATTTAGTTTTTTCGGAAATAATGGTGACATCGCGAGAAAGCGGAAACCAATTATCGTAATTGAGCGTAGTAATGGAAACTTCATGGCCTAGTTTCACGAGTTCATTCATAAAGTTAAGGAGTGTCCTATTCCCGCCAGTTCTACCTGTACTATATATGATATAGTTGATTTTAAAAGACTCCATTACACTCCCCATTCTCCATTTGAGACTGCCTTATACACCATATCAGTGTTCCAATAATGCCAAGAGCCCCATCTCCCGACAGAGTTAATACCATACTTTTCGAGTATCTTCATTGTTTCTTCTCTTACCTCGTTATGATCCAGAGAATAAATGGGATAGCCATATCTGTTAAGCCATACCCTAGTGAATAAAATAGAGCTTTCATCTTTTATTACTCCTATATCCAGCAACCCATTTATCACTTCTTTTACTATTTTATCCAAATCAATCTTCTCATCTTTTGGTACGGTTACTTCTGCAATGAGGTTGCTATTATCATGGTTTTTTGGTGACATTAGAGAACTCATCCAAGTGTAGCGGTGAAAAATTATTCTTGAATCTGGAACATAAACTGAAGTATGGTTTGGCGTCTTACCTTTTATTGCTACACCAACAACAACTACACTGTTGTAATCAAATTTTCCAGCTAATTCTTCATAATTGTTCCCGTCATCCAATGACATCAGTAATTCTGGTAATGGGATAGTGCTTATGAGTTTATTTGCAATTAATTTATTATTTATGTTAAAAGTATGATCAGAATTAATTTTAACACTGAGAACCTTCTCCCTTGTTATAATTTCCATACCTTTTTCTGATAGTCTTTCATGAAGAGAATTAAATAATGAAGCTATGCCACCGGTATTTGGATAGTAGAAATATGCCTGTTCCTTATACCCAGTATTTGGGATACCAGCAACTGTCAACAGCATGTTTTCCAGTTCAGGAAATGGCAATCTGCCAGGTGAAAATACCCAGTCTGCAGCCATTTTATCCAGTGGTCTCTTCCAAATCTTCTCATTGTAGGGGATTAGATACTCATTCGCCATCTGCTCCCCAAAGAAACCTGTAATCCACTCAAGAAAGTTTTTGGGTTTCCACTCTCCATTCTTTGAGATGTATAACATACGGTCAATTATTCCTTTTATCAGCTTTACTCTCTCTTCTGGATTAAGCTGGTAAACTCCGTTTTCAAATGGGTAAGGAATAAATTGACCATTATAAAACACAAAGTTGTTGCGAAACCTTTTTGAATAATTTGGTTTGAGTAATTCTATAATTTCTGATAATACCCTTTCGTCCCTGCTGAACAAAAGATGTGGCCCCCCACAGTCAAAGGTAAACCCATCAATCTCCTCAGTTCTAAGCAGACCCCCCAGTTCACCAGACTCGCTTGCTTCAATCAATGCAATACCTTTAATGCCAATTTCAGTGATTCTGTTGGCAACCAATAACCCAGCCCACCCACTTCCTAAAATGCATGTGTTAAATTCGGGCATCATTTGTGAATTATCCACACATATTAAGGCTTTCCTCTTCTTCGTGAAAACAACAGGTTCACTGTTGAATTGGCGGATGTTTTTCAACATATTGTTGTTCAATTCATCCTTCGAAACAGCCCATATTACCCTCAGAATGGAACGCACCATTTTGCTGAAGAATATCTCTATTATATTGAGTAATGATGCATTTGTTTGCGTGAACACGAAGTGAAACGTCCATAGATACCAGTTAAGCATGCGTTCTCTCGAAAAATAACCTGGGAAACTAAAAGTTGAAAAGTATTTACTACCAGTTTTATGTGAGATGTCAGAGCAATATGTCAAATTTTAGTCCAGAAACGCCTCATCTCAGATCTTATTAAATTAGAGAGAATATGCTTTATTAGTGTTATAAATATAATGCATATATGAAAGTTACCTCATATCAACTTAATAAAACCGATACAGACAAAAGCCTGAGCATTGTGATTCCAACAAAATCTATTTCTGGAAACCTTTTTAAAGAAGCAAAAACAAATTTAGAGAAAATTTCCGAAAGCATGAAAGAGAATATCACATTAACGGCCATAGAGGATTCAGGAGAGAGTTTCAGCTTCTCAAAGTCTGTAAATAAGGGATTGGAAGAAATAAATGCTGATATATACCTGAATATGAATGATGATGTCACTCTTTCCGGCAATTCTCTTGAAAAAGCAATTAAAGTTGCTTCCAGCATGAATACGGTTGTTGGCGCAATCCTCAATTATCCTGATGGTCACATTCAACATGCAGGAATGTCTCTGGATCTGGTGAGTTCCACAATTGATGGTTCATTTATAGGTTATTTCCTGAAGGAGGTAAAAATTCACATGGCCCCTTTTGATGCGTTCCGAAAAATGAAATATATGCGAAGCATGGGATTGAATAAATTCTTGTACATTAACCATTACAAAAAAATCAAACCTTCCAATAAAGGCATTGTTACAGGAGCATTTCACATGTTTTCTTCTGGAATTCTGAAAAGTACAGGGGGCTATGACGAAAATTACAGAGCTGGTTTTGAAGACATAGATTTCTGCCTGAGGGCACTCCAATCAGGATTCAATATAAGGCTTTCCACTGAAATAAAAGGGATACACAATGAGAGCATTTCAACAGGTAGAGTAGTTCATTCAGCAGATATAATAAAATATTTTCAGGAAAAATGGGCCAATGAACAGACTGTGAAGCTCATAGAGAATAATGGCCCCCTATATTTGAAATAATTTTCCGAATCTCAGACAATTATGATTTATATTTTAGAAATATACACCATAGATAAAGATGAA
>JAKAYH010000107.1 GCA_021826835.1 Thermoplasmata archaeon
AGTATGGCGTTTACCCCAGGAACTTTTTTCATAAGGGGAACTGCATCTCCTGGCAACGGGGAATCTGTAACAATTCTTGCTCTTGGGGAATCTGAAATTATTGGGTCATCCACCATTACCTGTCTTATTCCTATGTTGTAATCAGCAATTATCTTTACTATACCTGAAATGATACCAGGTCTAGAAGGATCCTCTGGGATTACTTCAATTACTCCTAGGCGAAGTATCTTTGACGATAACTGTCCCATATCGGCTATTGGTCTCATCTCCTTGAAAAAGTTCAGCAGCTCCTTATCAGCAAATATCTTGTTTACCACGCTCTGCACGACTCTTCTGTCAACTCCAATGGCCAGAGCAATTGCATTTGGCCTTACTTCAATGTTTGCGCAAAAAACTGAAGGCTCTTCGGGAAACTTTTCGTTAACAGAAAGCCCATATGTCACGAAATATCTGACTACCTTCATCTGTGAAGGATTCTTTCCAAATTTGGTTGTAATTTGATCCCACATCTAGCGATATATGTATTCTGAGTTAAATAACTTAGTGCATTTTTTGATACCATCGGTAAAACCACATTATAAACCTTCATATTTAATATTAAAAAAAATAAAATAAATAGATGATTTTTACTCAGAATAAATCATATTCCATCCAGTATTCCTTCTTCTGAAAGTTGAATAACCGTTTCCCCTTCTGGAAGATAAGGCGAGTCTATTAATCTGGCTATTCTCTTGCCAGCTTTTCCCTTTCTCAGATAAATTCTGAATGTTGCTGTATGACCAACAATATTTCCCCCAATTGGTGCGGTAGGATCACCAAAGAAGACGTCAGGCCTTGCTGCTACCTGATTTGTTACAGCAATGACAGCATTCTGAAGCATTCCGAACCTCAAGAGGTCATGCATATGACGGTTGAGCAGCTGCTGTCTCTCCGATAGAGATCCTCTTCCCATATATTCAGATCTGAAATGTGACGTCAGGGAATCAACAATCAGCAGGCGTATATTAAAGTCCTTTGCCATTTGAGAAGCCTTTTCTGCCAATAATATTTGATGGTGCGAGTTAAATGCTCGGGCTACATGAATTCTCTTCAAGACTTCGTCAGAATCAAGGTTTTTCGCCCTTGACATTTGAACTATTCTTTCCGGTCTAAAGGTGTTTTCTGTATCTATAATTAGAACATCGGAGTTGAATCCGCCATCGCTTTCAGGTGTTGTGGCATTGACAGCTATCTGATGCATAATCTGTGTTTTTCCCGAACCGAATTCCCCAAAGAATTCCGTTATTGTCTGAGTTTCCAAGCCTCCGCCAAGTAGATTGTCGAGGTTTTTGCTGCCTGTGGTCAGTTTGTGGACATTCTTCCTGCGGTTCAATATCTCTTCACCGGTTTCGTAGTTTCCAACATCGGCCAACTTTCTGGCGGCTGCTATAATCTTGATTATTGCCCCTTCTCCTATTCCAGTAATTTCAGAGAGATCCTTTGGAGCAGCCACAGCAATTGCCATTACATCATCGTACCCACTGTCTCTCAGCTTTTCAGCTGTTGCTTCCCCTACGCCAGGTATATCTTCAATTGACATTTTGTCTGTTTCTGCTTTCTTTGATTCAACCATTACAAATCCCTCCTGAATATTCCCATGGTATTATCTGTATCGGTAATGGACTTTTCCCTATCGGAGTAACCCATTATTGCCCTGATTGCATCGACATTTTCAGGAACCACGTCGCTCTCCTGATGCACGGCCTGAATATATCTGACCGTATTCCCTGATGTAAACAAACTCTCCTTCCAAACTGCTATCTCGAAGAGATCTCCTCTCTTTCTTCCAAATTCTCTAGCCAGATCCATTATTTGTGATGTGGACGATAAGCCGCTTTTCCCAGAGAGAGGTATGATCCTATTGAATTTGCTCCACTCTTCAATTAATTTGTCTTTTGAAACCTCTGAATCTGTTTTCAGTGAGATCGAATGAACATGCATCAATGTTGTTGGAACCTTGATGGCAACAGTTCCAACATCCTTGACATCAAGAACAGTTTTGAGATCTGGCCCATGATGTGAGGGAAACTTAAGGCTTGGCTCTACGGCGTTAATTGGGCCTTTCTTACTGTCATTGGGATCGGTAGCTCTTCTGATGAGCGTTGCATCAACGGAATTGACCCCGAATTTCTTCATTATTGGATATATTGTACGTGCAAGTCCTGTGGTGTTGCATGATACAACCCTTAGAAATTGTTTTCCCACACTCTTATCGTAGCTGGAATAAGCATTGAAGCTTTGTTCGGCTATTTTAGCCTCTTCTCCACCCTGAAAAATTGCCTTTATATTACTCTTCTTATACAACTCCTTATTTTTTTCTCCCATTCCCTCAGGCGTACAGTCAACCATGACATCCACGGATTGCACAAGATCATTCAGTGTTCCTTTTGCTTTTATTCCAGAACTTTCAAAAGTGTGGAGAGTTTCATTATCACTTGCATAAACATTAAACATCCTGGCAGCCTCCACGGCAACATAATCCGGTTTTGTTTTCACAATTCCAATAACCGACATATCCTTCTGGAGCCTTACCGCATCTGCAACTCTTCTTCCAATGGTTCCATAGCCGTTTATCCCAACTTTGATCATTGGTTACCGATTTTTAGCCTTTTTATAAAGTTATGCTGGAAATATTTTTACGAAAAATCCAACGCTTACAGATTTGTGGGTGCTGCTTATGGCTCACATTTCAAAGAGATCCTTTCCATAGATTCTAGAAGGAAGACTCAGAAAAACATCTGACATTATTTTTTCATAATTCGCATATTCTCCCCTTATCATCAGTGCTCTTCTTGGGACGGAATCCGGAGCAATTACCTTACCAGGTTTTGATGGATCATCGACATAATCTGTCTCCAGAAGGAAACTTTTCCCAGTTTCAATTGAACCGCGAAGATTTGGCCTTGTCGCAAGAATAGACATACTCAAATCTGATTCAGATGAAAGGTTTGAAACAGTTGCATGATGTTTGATTATCATATGAGGAGTAATACCAGCGCGAATTCCCATAGAGTGCAATTCAGAGAGAGCGTTAACATCCAGATCTTCAGTGTGAAGTATTGCTGGGATTTTGTTATCTGCTGCCAATTGCAAACCTCTGAAGAGTATTTGATTTGATTCCTCCTTTACGAGAGTGTCAACATCGAAATGGGGCCTCCCGATCTCACCAATTGCGCATATTATATTGTCCCTTGCATACTTCTCAAGAATTGTAATTCCATCAATCATTTTTTTTACAGGGTCAATTGAGGAATTCTTGAAGTAAAAATAGTCCAGAGGATAAGGGCCAAGAGTTACCATTACCTTAATATGAGAATTTTCTCTTACGAAAGCGGCCATTCTTAATGTTCGATCGTATATTTGCTCATAGTACTGAGACGGTGGAATTGTATAATCTGGAAGATTTACCAGATTGATGATATCTCCACCGGCTTTTTTGAAAACTTTTACTGCATCCAGATATAAACCGTCTAGTCTTAAATGAAAATGATTATCAAGAATGCGAAAATTTTCAATTGTCAATACTTAAAACACCTTATGATTATATAACATGTCGCAACACTTTAAAATTGCCATAGGTATTTCTGTGTAAGTGTGAGTTTCCATAACTTTGACAGGCTCACCCAATTTTCAATTATAAATTTGTTCTCTCTGCACAATAGGTCTCTATCTGTATATTTGCTTCCTCTCCCTTCAAGAATGTTCCGAACAGTTTCCCTTATGACCCACACCCCCATTGGTGAATGGTATTCTCCACCTATTCTCCTTAAAACTACTATTGATGCTTGTCTCTTAATCTTATGGAGATATTCTGTTGCAGAAAGTCTGGCGGCATAATATGCCCCTCCAATTTGATCTGCATATTCTTTTCTTCCATTGATCCATTCCCATTCATGAGCAACATCTCCCTCACCCCATACTGATCCGCTCCCCCATTTCTCAAACATTTCAAATGAGTATGGTCCAGGAATAAGGATTACCTGGAACCGGTTTCCCAAATATTCTCCAGAAAACATGATAATTTCACTTAGCTGAGGAAAATTACCTATCTGATCTTTCAGGTGTTCGTTTACTGTTTCATCAACAGCAGTTATGGACCATCTAGTTGGCACTAGTTTTCTATTCTTTTTAACACCCAGGATACCAGCGGAAAGGATTCCCTGAATATAGGAAATTTCATATCCTGATTCATAAAGCTTGACCATGGCTTGTCTGCTCTTAAGATGTATATCTTCCCTAAAATAGTCAACTTTTGCGGGGATTTTAGGATTCTCTATAATTTTAAGGGAAGATACAACTGCCATTGGACCTACTGGTGTTTCAAAAGATTCCCTTCCAGTATCCTTCTTTATAAACTTCTCATTCCTAAAGTTCATCTCCACATTATTAGTGGCCATGGCTGCCTCCTGAAGTTCAAAAACAAATGGGGAATTTAGAACATTGACTTTCACGGTCTTCGAGGTTCTATATCTGTTAGCATTTAATTTCAGTAATTCGTCCATGGATTTTCCATACAATTTTTCAGAAAAAAATGGTTTGTTCGTATCTACAACGGCCATTGGGCCTGCATAAACGCCGGGATAGTTATATTCCCCAATAAAAACTCCCGGAGGAGTCTGGGTATCTACTTCACCTGTACTCAATTGAAAATTTCCAATATAATCTCCTATGTTTTTCAGGATAGGGCAATATCCAAGTCCGCAAAGGTTCTTTTTTGCCTTGCATTTGCTGCAGTATGGAAACAATATCATGTCATGAGATGGTTGACTATTAACATTATGAGCACTCTTTCAATTAATAATTCTTTGTCAATAACCCCCTGAAATTAATTTCCACAGAGTGGCACTCGATTCGTCAATAAAACGAATTAACAATAAAATGAAGCTAAAATGTATTAGAAAAGATTTATTATTTAAACAGATTAAGGTTCGCACGGTGAAATTATGCAGCAAGGACAAATGGCTTATGACAGGGCGATAACGGTATTCTCGCCCGATGGAAGATTATTCCAAGTGGAATATGCAAGGGAAGCAGTAAAAAGAGGCTCAACAGCACTAGGTATAAGATTTGATGGAGGAGTTGCCCTCATATCTGAAAAGAGGGTCAGGAGCAGACTAGTGGAACAGAATTCACTTGAAAAGATACAACTGGTAGATGATCTCGTTGGATGTGTAACATCGGGACTGGTTGCAGATGCCAGAGTTCTAATAGACTTTGCAAGAATCGCATCGCAGCAGGAAAAAATCACGTATGGATCACTTGTCAATATTGAAAATCTCGTTAAGAGAGTTGCAGATCAGATGCAGCAATATACGCAATACGGTGGAGTTAGACCATATGGTGTATCCATGATTGTTGCTGGTTTTGATTCAATTGGACCAAGGCTATTCGACTGTGATCCTTCTGGAACAATCAACGAATATAAGGCAGTTTCTATTGGATCAGGAAAGGAGCAGGTTACTGCATTCCTTGAAAAGGAATACAAAGAGAATCTGAGCGAAAAAGATGCCGCTAAGCTTGGTATCAAGGCAATCAAAGCATCCATAGAGGATGGGGCAGAATTCAAAAACCCAGAGGTTGCAACCATTGTAAAGGGCGGTAAATTTAAAATTTATACTTCAAAAGAAGTAGAGGAACTAGTTTAAGCAACCTCTACCAATAATATTTTATTTTTTGAGGCTCGTGGAAATTGATTAAATGCGTCAGATGCTCCTTCGAAAATGATGATTCACTGAGATATTGTGCTCAATGCAGAATGCCACTTATAGATTCTGATCAATTTGAAAACTTTAAAGCAAATATGTCTTTCTTTCCAATATTTTCCATTCTCAGTGCGATTATTCTCATAGCAGGAAATATTTACCTTGAATCAGGTCTGTCAGCTTCATTTACAAATCTGAGCAATTTAACCATAACACAGGTCAACAGCTTAAGAGCAAATTTTTCAGAATTTATATCCATTTATCTTATCCTGATCTCTGTTAGTGTTTTTGTCTATGCTCTTGGTGTATTTCAACTCAGGAAAGGGTATAAAATACTTGCAAGGAAAAACAGAAGATTCAATCCTCCCATGGCTGGCGGAACACTGGCTTTAATGGGTCTATTCTCTATGATACCTGCCCTTCTAATGATTGGAGCAGTTTCAGGGAGTCTATTCTCATCATTTTTCATAAACGCAAACGGATCAGCTTACCAGTTTTCAATCACGGCAACAGATTATGATGTTCTTTTTCTCGCTGGTGGTTTAGCAGTATTTGCATTGTTTTTGCTGTTTCTTGGAACAATTCCATACCTTTACGTAGGCACAGTAAGGCTTGCAAGAGAGTTTCAGAATTATTATTTCTTCATAGCATTCATTTTGTTTCTGGTTGATGTCATAATATCTGCAGGTCTAGGCTCCCTCAGTTATGCCATATTCCCATCAACTTCCCTTACACCAGCTTCAGGATCAAACAGTTCTTCAAAACTCTATTCGTTTAAACTAACAGGTTTCAATTCTGCAGATTTGTTAATATCGATTATAGCACTTGTTATATTTATTGCTCCAAACATTGCAATAATTCTCGCCCTACGGAAAGAGAAAATTTTCTCTTTAAAATTTGCAAAGTGATTGATCAATTTTTATCCTAATATCTCATAATCCCTTATGGTTAGTCTTGAGGATGCCATAGTGGCAAGGCTTGAATCGCACGGACACAAATTTGAGGTTCTCATAGATCCTGATGCCGTTGATCGAATAAAAGAGGGCAAGATTGACACTGAAAATGACATAGCCAGCGAAGATGTTTTCAAAGATGCAAGGAAGGGTGACAAGATCGGCGATGAACCAATAAAGGAGGTATTTGGAACTACGGACATTGAAAAGATTGTCACAGAAATTGTCCTGAAGGGACAGATACAGCTTACAACGGATCAGAGACACAAACTGCAGGAAAAGAAGAAAAGAATCATTATCGATACAATTTCCAGGGAGGGAATCAATCCTCAAACTAATGCGCCTAACCCACCTAACCGTATTGAGAACGCAATGGAAGAGGCTAAGATTCACATTGATCCATTCAAGAGTGTAAACGATCAGGTACAACTGGTATTGAAGGCAATCAGACCAATTATTCCAATAAGGATGGAAAAGGCAAAGCTTGCCATCAAAGTGAAGGGCGATTCATACGGGAAGCTTTATGGGGACATAACAAGAAGTGGAACGCTCACAAAGGAGGAATGGGCTCCTGATGGATCGTGGATAGGCGTCATAGAAGTGCCAGCCGGAATATCGGGAGAAATAATATCTC
>JAKAYH010000108.1 GCA_021826835.1 Thermoplasmata archaeon
GATCTAATGAAAGCATGCTCTGCCTTTCTGTACCGATTATGCTTTGTATTCCCGTAAAGTTTGGATCGGAGGATGCCGTTTTATTAACGGTATTTACATAATTGTACAAATTTCTAAAATCAGAGACACTTGCTATATTAGTATTCTGAGTAACAACTATTAATTCTGATGTAGAACCAGTACTTCCGGAACCAGCAGATGAATTAAAATATTGAGTAAGTTCATTTGAAGCCTTTTCAGACATAGAATTTGATGATCCAAAGCCGTTTTCGATGTTAAAATTCGTATTGGAAAATACCAGCAATGCGCCGTAACTCATTAAAATCAATAAGACGATCCAAAATACTATTATTTTGCCGCTATTTTTTGAGACTTTTCTTCCTAACTTTTCAAAGGTGGATTCAAACATTGCTACCCGATTTACTTAACGTATTAATGTTTTATTAGATAAATTATTTAGAATCTGCAGCCTTACTTCATTATTGAAAAAGTTTGTATTCGCATATCAGTCGCTGCTTATTATAATATTCCTGCACTTACAGAACATATGCCAAAATACATTAATGACAACATAATTACACTTTTGATCGCAACTGCGGAGGTTGTCGAGTATGGTCAAAGGCGATGGATTCAGGGTCCATTCCCGCAGGGGTTCGCCGGTTCGAATCCGGCCCTCCGCATTTTGTATTATGGTAATTTTCAGGATTGGCACAAATAAGTGTTGTCTAATTTATTTTTTACCTGTATATTTGGACTTTAAAATCTCTAAAGATTTCAAATTGCGTATTCGAGTTTCGCGCAATTTTTTATATTTTAATGGTTGATCGCTTTCCAATTTATGTGCACTATAATTGTCAGGTTGTTGCCTTTTCTTTATATTAAAATTTTCACTATTTTAATCATACATTTGAATCTACTGAAATTTTATCTGTGCAAATGTTATGTTATACTCCACCGTGTTGAATATAATGTCTAAATAGATGTGGCGACCTCAAATTAAAGAAATTAATTTCCGATATGAATCATAAATTTTTTACTAGGTAAACAAGAAAATGGGGTAAATAACTTAAATTTTAAGTATGATTTCGAAGGCAAATATTTCTTTGATATTCAGAACTTGAAACTTGCTTTGATCAAATTCTCCCAACGCTTCAGTTACTATTGAAGGATTATAATATACTCGCCTATTATGGCTTTTCATTTATCTGGTCTGTATCCATTATAACTTCGTGAATTGTGAGGTGAGATTTACCATCAAACATCCCTTCCGGGATATCCCTCGAATGAGCTCTTTTAAAATCTTCCGAATTAACCCACGCACGGAAATCGTCCATACTTCTCCAGAAAGTCATCACAATATACTCCTTCCCTTCTAATGGCTTTAAGATTTTGTTACTTAAAAATCCTGGAAATTTATCGATGTCCCCATTCCTCTTTTGAAAACGTTCCTCAAATTCTTTTCTGAATCCTTCATTTACGAGGATATGATTCTGAACTACAATCATAATTAAACAATACAACCTTAATAATTAAATTTGTCACATACGTATTTAGTAAAGTTAATCCGAGAATCTAGTTTGATCAATGTAAAGGAAAACCCTTTATAACAAAGGAAACATAATGGCCTGATTATTATGAAGACAGCTGTTTTTGAAACAACAATGGGAACTTTTCGTGTACAGCTTGACGAAGAAGAGATGCCAATAACTGCAGGCAATTTTATCAAACTGGCTGAAAAGGGATTTTATAATGGAACAATTTTTCATAGAGTAATAGATAATTTTATGGTGCAGGGTGGAGATCCAACTGGAACTGGCATGGGTGGGCCTGGCTATACAATTAAAGATGAATTCTCGAAGAATAATCATAACAAAAAGGGCACAATCTCAATGGCTAATGCCGGACCCAATACAGGCGGTAGCCAGTTTTTTATAAACCTTGTAGACAACCTTTACCTTGATGGAAAGCACCCCGTATTTGGACATGTCGTTGAGGGAATGGAAGTGGTGCAAAAGATGGGCAAAGCCAAAACAAATAGAAATGATAAACCGTTAATAGACATTAAGATAATAAAATGCACAATTCAATGAACTGCATTTATTATCTCTATTGCGTGTGAAATGCATCTGTTTCGTGCCTCTGCGGATGAATCTGTTCTTTTCACTTTGCCATTTTCTATAAACTTTGTAAGCATTGATTCCATCTGGGACTCATGGCAAATAGATTTACTTCCATAAGGAACGATGATGATCTTATTACAGGTTTTGCACATCAAGACATCCTTTTTACCTGAGAATTTTCCCTTTTTTGACACAGGAATGTCCCCCACCTGAACTATATCCATTGCAAAGTCCTGGGTTTTTCCAGATGCTATTGATGTCCCTATGCCAAACGAATCGGCTCCAGCATCTTTCAACTCTTTAATCTGATCCTTTTTTATTCCACCAGAGACCATAATTTTGATTTTTTCGTGGCCTCGCAAATTAAGTTCCCATTTTACTTCCCTTATTATTGCAGCAAAATTTCCCCTCCTAGAAGAATGCGTGTCCAATCTAATATAATCTATATCTGGGAACTTCTCTGCAACCTCAATAGCCTTAATCTTTTCATCACCAAAGGTGTCAATGAGAAGCGTTCTTGACCCCTTCGGATAATTTTCATAAATATACTTCCAAGCTACATCCTCCCCGAGAAGTATTGCTATTGAATGCGGCATTGTGCCTATGGGTTTCAATCCTATTGCCTCGGCGCCCAAAATTCCAGATACTCCCGCTGCGCCTCCAATATAAGCAGCCCTGTCGATCATTGGCGAAATTGCAGGGTGCATCCTTCTTATACCGAACGAAAAAAATTCCTGAGGGTAACACTCTATGAATACTTTGGTTGCTTCAGTGCTGATTCCTGTAGATTGACAGAGCAATCCAAGAATTGCAGTCTCATATACCATAATTTCGGAGTATTTTCCCTCTATTATCATGAATGGTACTGGCCTTCCCATGCTATCTTTTGGAGAGATTATGGTCCCTTCTGGGATTGCCCACAGATCTATGGACTTATTTTCCATTAAATTTAGAACCTCATTTAGCCCACTAAAGGTTACCCATTGCTCATTGGAGGAAAGAGTTACCTCCACTACGACCTTACCATCATAATTGGATCTGACCAGATTTTCATTTCGACTGAAGTATACGTCGCTAGCCCTTCCTTCCATTATGTCTTTTTCTGTTGCAATGTAAAATTTACTTTTCCACATAATAATCCTCAAATTCTCTTTGATGTATGACATTTACTCCGTATAGCGATTTCATTCTCTCGATTGCATCCCCGTGTCTTTTTGGATCGATGCTGGTGCACAGATCTTCAATCAGGAAGATTTCGTATCCCCTGAAGAAAGCACCTGCCACAGTATGTTCCACACATATATCTGTGCTTATCCCACTTATATACAATCTTTTTACTTCTCTGGCTCTAAAATATCCGTCAAGATCAGAATCAAAAAACGCGTCATAGTGCCTTTTAGAGATAAGCCTTGTCGGATATAGTTTCAGATCACCATATATTTCAGACCCAACTGTCCCTTCCAGACAGTGTTCCCCCCAGATTTTGAATTCCGGATCATTACTTATGTGTGCATCTCTGGTCATCACAATTTCAATTTTACCCGCTACTTTGTTTATGGTTTCTTTAGTTTTTTCAGCAATCTCAATTGCTTCCTCACTTCCAAATTTACCATTTACAAAATCGCCGACAAGATCAATGACCAGGAATGCGGATTTTTCATTCCTTAAACCATGAGACATTATTTCCATTGTCCTCCACCACTATCCCTGACTTCATGAGGGCACTTCTGATCTGATCAGATTCACTATACATCTTCTTTTCCTTTAATGTTCTTCTAAGTTCCAACAGCCTATCTATGCTCTCTGGTTTCATATGTACATCGTTTTTATTACCAACAATTCCTAAGACGTTCTGTCCCATTTCAAAAGCCTCTCTAACTATTCTGATTTCTTCTGGTTCCAGATCATTATGTTTGAAAATTTCGGAGGCCAGTTCTCCCAGAGTTACCAGCGCCATCCTTGTATTGAAATTATCGTCAAGATACTCTAAAAGAGTCTTAAAAAAATTTGATGCCCCCAACTTTTCATTTCCCTCTGGCATACTATTAACCCTTTCATAGGCATGGTTGAGGTACATTACGTTCTGTGCTGATTGATCCATAAGACTCCAGGAAAAGTCCATTTCAGAGGAATAGTTGGACGAGAGAAAGGCGTATCTGATGACCTCCTTTGAATACTTTCCCAGTAATTTTCTTGCTGAAATTCCATTATTAAGTGATTTGGACATTTTCTCTCCGTTGATCCTTATAATTCCTGAGTAAGTCCAGGTTCTGCATACGTTCGAATTTCCCTTTGAACATCTCAGCAAAGCCAACTCTGATTCATTATGAGGAAACTTGAGATCAGCACCCGCCCCATGAATATCCAGTACAGAACCTATATATCTTCTAATGATGGCGCTGTCCTCGATGTGCCATCCCGGTCTTCCGTCACCCCATGGAGATTTCCAGAAAGGCTCTCCTGGTTTTTTAAACTTCCACAGGACAAAGTCCCTTGGATCCTCCTTCAAATCTGAAACCTGTGCCCTTTTGCCAGATAGTTGCTTCTCAGGGATCTGTTTGGAAAGAACTCCGTAACTCCTGTCCATCCATACCCTAAAATACAGGCCATCGGGTAAGCGATACACATAACCCCTTCTCTCCAGCATCTTAATCATAGTGATAATATCCGCCATCGATTTGGTTGCCTTGGCATAAAAACTCACAGAGTCGATCCCAGCCCTGCCCATTATGGATGTGTATTCCTTTGTATATTTTTCTGAAAGTTCGAGGGCATCCTCCTTTAACTCGATTGCCTTATTTATAATTTTATCATCCATATCCGTAATGTTTTGAATGTAAAGGACCGAAAAACCGGAATACCTTAAATATTTGACCAGTGCATCGTATACGATGTAAGTTTTTAGATGGCCTAAATGGGGCGTATCGTAAACAGTAGGACCGCAAACATATACCTTAATTGTCTTTGTCTTATTTTTAAAAACAGTATATTTCCCTGTGAGTTCATTCCAGATTCTCATGCATGAGTATTACTATATGAGTTTAAGAGAGTTTCTATGTAAGTATTATTTTAAAGCTTAAATTTACAGTTCAGATCAAAAATACCATTTTCTGGTGGAATAATTTGAACCCTTATGATAATTATCCGGAATATGTCCCTACTTCAAATGCCGTACCCATATGTTTCATAGGATTGGCCAATAATAAAGGAATGAAAAGTATAAAGATCCTTAAAACAGATATGAATCAGACAACTAAAAAGGAATTAAGGAACACATTTGTTGCAGGAGAACATGGGGATATCGTGAGAGAGAAATACCATCATATAGGAAGCTTAAATACGCAATAAATCGCCCCTACAACAGAATTGATACATATTCTTGTGGGCCGCAAAACATTCCCTCCGAAATAGTGAATAAGTTATTCTCGTAGATGTTTCTACAGAGGGAGAGTAATCATCAGTGATATAGAAAAATTAAAGTGATTAATATTGCGAAAGGAATTCCTCAACAATTTTAAAAAACTCATCAGGCTTATCGAGGTAAACTGGGTGGCTGGCACCCTTTACCACTTTCAGTGTGCTTTTGTGATCCCTGAGTATTCTATCCTTAACATTTGAAAGTGGGGATACGCTGTCGTTTTCACCCCATATGAATAGTTTTTGTAAGGTGATGTCCTCCATGGGAATATCATTAAACCACGCGGGCCCTACAAGTATAATTTTCTCGAATTTCTCCGGATAGAGTAAGGCACTCCATAGCGCCATGCCTCCACCCATTGAAGGGCCAAGGAGGACAGATTTTGTTATTTTAAGACAATCCATCAATTCTTTCACAAAATACTTTGCGTTGCTGACATCACCCCGCTTAATGCTGAATTCTTCGATATCTTCGGAATTTCCAAAGCCCGGATAATCCGGAGCATAAACTGAGAAACCAAGGTCATTAAACCTTTGGAAAGCCCCTATGTCCAACCAGTTTTTTGATGAGAAAGCATATCCGTGCAGTAAAATTATGTTCTTGCTTGAACCGTCAACCTTCGATTCCCTTAAAAATAAGTTCTTTCCTTTCAATTTTATACTATCTTCGGCTACCATTCTACCACTGTAATGTACATTGTAAACAGAGACATTACCTTTTCTTAATTTTATGTTTACAAAAATACATAATTTTAGGGTTAGCCTTCCCGTAAATATGGCATAGAATTAATTGCAGATCTTAGAAGGCTGCCTAAATATTTTCCAAAGAAACCATGTCATAATCCTTGCGTATTTTCAAATCTTCTAATGATTTTCCTGTGAGATCAAATACATTTAATAAATTTTTCAAAAGGCCGTCAAGGAAGATAAGTAAAATGACAGGCGTGAATTCTACAAAGATGAAACTATTTTTGTGCAATCTTCGTATGCATGGCTGAAAAATCTTATCCGCGTCCCTAGGAATTTTTATTGGTATAATTCTTTACAACTAAGATTTCAGTTTAGGTCCCTTAGTTAGTTACCTAAACGATTCTAAAGCATAGTTCTTCCAACTATGGATTTAAATACCAACAGAACCCTTAATTCCTATCCATAGGGAAAGGTTATTGAGTGTTACATTAGAAAATTTTGCCCAGCGAATCTTAATAGCAAGGCCAGAAGGCAATCGACCAGTTAGTTTCACAATCATAAAAAATTCAAAAAATGATTCTCCCTGAAAGCGGGTATTTAAGAATAAAAGTTATGCTGGCAGATTTTTTAAGGCAAGATATCATGGTGCAGTTATGCGACTCGTAATAATAGGTGGCGGAGCAGCAGGTATGGCAGCTGCGTCAAAGGCTAAAAGGATAAAAAAAGACATGGATGTGCTTGTTATAGAGAAAGAGAGTTTTGTATCATATGCAGAATGCGGCATCCCTTACTATCTAAGCGGATATTTTGATGACTATAAAAAATTACTACACTATCCCATTGAGGAATTTACAGAGAAAAGAGGTATAGATATAATGCAGAATGTCTCAGTCAAAAAAATTATTCCTTCAGAAAA
Organism: Thermoplasmata archaeon; assembly: GCA_021826835.1. Next base: position 7,144 of record JAKAYH010000108.1, read on the forward strand.
CTCAGTAGTCTTAGACAATAATAAAACCATAGGATATGATTACCTCGTTATTGCAACAGGAGCGTCTGCCATTGGGCACACTTTTGGAAATATTGATCAAGTATTTACACTTCGAACTCTGGAAAGTGCTATAAGTGTTAAAAATAAGATGAGGGGAAAGCAGATGTGCGTAATTGGAGA
>JAKAYH010000109.1 GCA_021826835.1 Thermoplasmata archaeon
AACTGTATCGGTAGAAAAAGCAGTAGTGGAAAACGCAAAATTGTCCCTATTGAAAAAAGGAAGGACTCTCAGCGACTACATCGAAAAATCACTTCGGTCCCTTTCCACAGCTGAGATCCTAAGTGATCTCTGCAAGGAGCTTAATCTCGATTGCGGATACATAAGCGGGGAAGATGTAAGAAGAACAGGCCTGATCTCACTGGTAGAGTGGAATCAGAAAAAGAAGTAAGGGAAATGCGAAATGAACGTATCTCACGTCTATCTTGATACCAGTATACTGATAAAAAGGTACGTTAAGGAGGAAAACAGCGCCCTAGCTGACAGCTACTTCCATCAAGCCCATCGAGGGGAGACAGTTATTTGCCTGTCTGAGATCAACCTTAGCGAGGCAGTTGTTGTTTTTGACAAATACTCCAGGAAAACTGGTATTGACCCTGGAAAACGTCTCCAGGCAATGCTAAGTGAGTTGGCCATACTTGAAAGATCCTCCTCGGTTGAAATATATCCTGTTAGTAGCCAGATAATCAGGAAAGCTGTCGAGACAGTTCTTGAACAACACATATACATTGTAGATGCAATTCAGCTAGAAACCTGTATTGAAGCGGGGACGACTGTGTTCTGCTCGGCTGACATGGGACTTAATGCAGCAGCCAGGAAGCTTGGTGTAGAAACAGCTCTGTGAGTGCCGTAATATGCTTTTTCTTTTCTATTTGCGAAGCTTCTAATCAGGCATAAGTATCAATCCCAGATATAATGCGAGAATAGTAACTCCCTTCTATTCACAACAGCCTTCAACAGTATTCCCTTAAAACTTTAATCAAGTCGCGACCGGCCATTTGACATTTATAATCTCAGCGCAGGAAATACAAAACCAAGAGCACTAACTCAATTTTTAATAGGGAACAGAGGAACTTAATGTAATGGCAGGTCCACATGCATGGTCATAAGAAAATTATAGAGGTAGTAAGAAGAAATGATAAATACTCAAGTATTTGCGACTCATTTGTGACATGTTTAAGAAACACAGGGTTTCGGTAAATGAATACCTAAATGGGCACAGAGACGGGGTCTAACTAAATGAAGTTCTTCTTAGTGACAATATCAGGATATAAGCGAAGATAATCATGGCATTGTATTGACTTAGATTTTCTATATTAACAAAGGAGACACTTAGCCTTTTTGCAGCCAACCAAAAAACCTATAAATACAGGATAGTTCATCTCAAAATATTCAAAACGTACTACAGTCCAGGAAAATTATTCCTGAACTGCCACTATATAATTTCAACAAAAGACAATAATCCGTTCGTAAAAATACAGGTGAATCCCCTCAATTATAATTTTTCTATTCGTTGCAGAATTACGTCATTCACTTCTAACCATTTTGTTAATACTTAAAATTCGAAATTATATTTTTTTAAACAGAACTGATTGTCTAATTTGTCCAATATAAGATAAATATACATTCACTAACAGTTCATACATTATGAAACAAGCCTTCTTTTTTGGATAGCATCGAAATAAATGTCGGAACACATAAAATCGTACTATCTCTAATCTGATTTTTTATTCATCTATTTTCCGACCAAGATATACAAAATTATTCTTCAGAGGCTTATTCGGTTCAACTTCAGGAATGTTACAATCACATTTCCACTTGCAATCTAAGGTAATTATGTGTCCAGCAGGCCAGTGTGGTAAACCCAGGAGCTTACTTCTTGTTATGTGATGCAACCATTTTGAATTATAATTAACAACAGTATGTTCACAATTCTTACAGACACCAAACTCTAAACGAACCATATACAAACACTACCCACTGCTCAATCATATTGACATACAATTACAAACATATAACCTTTAGCAGAAACCATAACTAATTAATTAAATTTTCTATGCAGGCATTCTTGGTCTGCTTTTCAAACAAAATCAATCCCTTTTTCTTATTTCCTAGAAACATGATTGGGACTTAGTGATTTTATTCAAGTTTTTTCGCTATTTCTCAATCTAATACACAGAAAATAACCTATATAGTATAGTTCATAGAATATTCGATCGATGTTCCAGGAGAACAAGAAGGAATGCTCCAGTGTGGAATATTGTTCAGAAGAAAGTTTATATGTTTTACAAATGTGTATGAAGCTGAATCAAATGGGAAGTAAGAACATATCCATTTCGGAAGAAGCATACTTAAGATTATTAGAGTTAAAGTTAAAAAACGAAAGTTTTACAGAACTCATCTATAGACTGACAAATAAGACGAATGTGCCTGACCTAAAAGGCATCATAAGTGAAGATGAGGGAAAGTCCATTGAGAAAAATATTAGGGAGCCAAGGAAAATTAGTAAGGAAAGAGTAGATAGAATTACTGACGAGTTAAATAGAAATGTTAGCTGATACTTCATTTCTCATTGTCATAATGAAATCTGACATGATAATGAAAGTTCGATAATATGGTATCTAAAGAATTCAGAAGATTTAAATTCTATAAGACAATATTATTAACATAGGGATAAATGCAAATCATACGGACGCTAAGATCAGGAATACTGCACCATCCAGAAGTGTATAGTTTAAGTAGGGGTAACAAAAGATGAAACCTATTTCAAACAGAATTATGATCCCACTTATGGTTAGTGACATAATTCTAATCGTAGTTACACCATATATAATGGGAGGTTTTGTGAGCCAGGGATATTTTGCTACTTTGTTCATTCAGTTGCTAACCCTGGTTTCCATGATTGTAGGCATTAAGGCGAGAATAAACTGGGAACGAAATAGAGATTACCAGAATAGTGTAAAAATTTAAATTAAGGGATTCAGTACCTATTTTTAACTACAGGGATTATTAACATCATTTGATCACTACTCTTTGTTTTTCTAAATCATATATTTCTTCATGGTTTCTCAAAGATTGAATGAGTATTGTAGGTAGATATTTTATCGATCTCTTCTTAGTTCGTCATCATACCAAATCATTAATGAATATGATAAATCCTAAAAGAGATATTTCAGATAGAAACGTAACTATTTTCAATAGATCATTCAGTTTTTAAAAATGATTCATAAAACAAAAATAAAATTAAAGATTCTCGAAAATAACTGTTGTTAGGGAGGCAGCATTGAATTCGATTTCGTTCGATAAAATTCTTGATTTGAATTTCTCACCAACTGCACCCTGAATGAATCTTAGGGGAAGATTATGTCCCTCCGGAGAGGCTGCCCTTACAATATCAGGTGGAACATTCCAGATCTTTTCCCAGTTACCTTCATTAAAGGCTGAAATGCAAAGATTCAGATACTCAACCGCCGCTGGAGGTGTTTCCTGATTGCCTCTCTGGAAAAGATCAAGCCTGTGAATCAACGATCCTGTTGAAAGGATGCAGATATTTTTCTTAATAGATTGGGATCTCATAAGTTTGCCTAAAAGTACATGAGCCTGTGGACCGATTTCATGGCATATTGATAAGGGCACCACTGGCACATCTGCATCCCCGAAAATATGAACCATGGGAGACCAGGCACCATGATCGAGTCCCCAGTTTGTGACTTGACCAATTCCTATGGAATTTTCAGATCCAAGTCTCATTATTTCCTTTGCAAGATCTGGATCACCAGGTGGTTCGTATTTGATCTCATAAAAATCAGATGGAAATCCATAGAAATCATAGATCTGGTTCAACCGTGGGCTTGAAACTATTCCGAATGATCCTGAAGTCTGAAAATGGGGTGACATTATAATGACAGCATCGGTAGTATCTCTGATCTCATCACCTAAGGACCTCAATGCTGATACTGTTTTATCGTTTTTGACACCCAGATCCCCAATAAGTGTTGGTGAATTAGGAAGAAAGCACATGGAACTAATCATATCCATCCATGTGTAAAATAATAATAAACATTATCAGTTTAATACAGCAAGGATATCTAATGTACATTATTTTACAAGAATACATGAAAATTTACTACAAGGAGATTCATACTAGATTTTCTAAAAATAGATCGTAAAAAAGTATCATAGCATATCATCCAAATAAAGCTATTTATTACGCTCAGGTTAAATTTAACTTATGAGGTCAAACTTAGCAGTATAATCAGTCTTTCCTTGAATCTCCTAAGAAAATAAAAACAATACACTTTCACTTCGTATTCACAAAAGTTTAAATATATATATCAGATCTTTTAATATGTTCAAACGAACAGAAACCTCCATTGAAGAATTGAAAAAGACCTTTGTGGAAATGGATGATCTGGATTTTTACATTGATTATCACATCGCTGAATGGTATCCCGATTCAGAATTAGGGTCCAAGGTAATATCTGATTCAGAATTTATAAAGGCTGAAGTTCGCGAAAAAATGAAAGATGCTTTGAAAATTTTTACGGATCCGGCTTTTTCTCAACTTACTAGGAAGGAAAAAATAGCAATTTATCGGAACAGGATCTAGCTTGACAGAATCGCGGATCGTGACCGCATGATATTCCTGTTAAATGAGTGGTTTGAAATAATCGTTTACCAGTCAAAAATTGAATCTGGTAAGAAGTGTAAATCTGCAGCTAGAAAAGGAGTTATAACCCAATGTTAATTGAACCTACAGATTCTAATGTACTCAGTTTTTGTCTTAAATTAAATGATGAGGAATCACTTTATTCAATCTCTTTAAAAGCAAAGGATCATCTTAAAAAACTGGAAAAACTACAGAATGAAAATTTTGATGACTTTGTTTCAAGCATCCTTGAAAAAAATCCAATTGGTAAATTGCTGAACACAATGACACTTCAGGAGGTAAAAACCTTACCAGATATTTCTAAGCAATACAATGCACTTAGAAATAAGGTTAGTAAACTTTCACGAATTGGTATGATACTAATGTATACGACTTACATATATTTAATTTTGGCAGTAAGCTATGCTATAAGTGCACCTGGGTTACAGATAGTTCTTAGGGTCGCTATTATACTTTTATCATTGGTACCGGGTTCTATAGGGTATATCATTTACAGGAAGAAATTGCTTTTACACAGGTCATCTAGAAAAAAATTGAGGATTAAGATCAATGGCTCCTATGTAATAAGAAAACACATTCATGAAATTGATCTACCGCTCCAACAGGGCCTACTTGACTACATTGATGTGACTGGTGTTACGGATAATGATAAAGTAATATGTTATTTCTGCTCTGGGAAAGGGAAAATATTTGAAGAATGTGGCAGGTGCAACGGGCAAGGTTACATTGAGGGGCGATCTGATCAGAATCAGAGGGTCACTTGCTCATCGTGTTTAGGAAGAGGATATTTCCAAAGAAAATGTTTACATTGCTCGGGTGAAGGAGTGTTTAATAAGCTTGAAGTTATTCAATCATACAACCAACAAGCAGAAGAAATCAACAGAAAAATCGCTGGAATTAACATTAATAAATCCTCTTTAGACAAAGTCTCAGACTGGCTAAGGAATTATAATGAAAAAGTACAAATCTGGAACTCTAAGTTAGGATCAACTCAATAAACCCAATACACGGTTTCTAAACTGAGAGTAAAAATCTTTAGGATTCTTCATCCATATCAGAATCACTTGATTCATCTTCGTTATCATCTTCATCTGATTCCAAATCTATTTTAGAATCTGCGTATTTCTCAGCATAGATCTTTAGGTTTGCACTAAATTCCTTGGCATACTCACTTAGCTGGTCTTCATATTTCTGAAAGTTAAGATTTATCAAACTATCCCTCATCTGCTCTGCAGTTATCAATGGCTCCACCTCACCATTGGAATTTAATACTGGAATAACTCCATTTCGATAATACGCCTTCATATCCCTTCCTAACTTGCTAAACATTTTTGCATATTCTAAATAGCCACCAGTGATGTCAGTCAATTGTTTTCTAAAAGCCCTAATTTTTTTCATAGCAGCCCAGTATCCTTTCCGTTTATGACGTTTCAAATTTAATATCTTTTGGATTTTTTTTAATATTTCTTTGTATTCATTTGCTGAATAATTCCTATTGAGGTGTGACTTAATGATACTATATAATATACCATCCAATTTTTTTTCCAGACTATCTATTTTCTTTGATAGGTCACCTATTTTTTTATTTAACTTTTCTTTTTCCCTAAATTTTGCCCATCCACCTATGTCAGTCCAGTAACTATAACCGTAGGCTTCAGCATAACTTCCATAAAATACAACATCTTCTGCATTTTCAAGATTCCAATCAATAAAGAAAATATATGGCTTAAGAAAGTGTCGTGAATGTGCCCTACTATCACCAATTCCGAAACTGGTTGCATGAACGTGAATACTTGATCCTGTTGAATATTTCATATATCCGTAATACTTGGCAAGCCTCTTCTTAAAAAAATCTACATCCTTCTTTTGTGCGAATTTTTTAGCATATTCTTTAGCTTTAGAATCAAATCTGTCATCTATAATATCCAGCTTATCCAGTAATGATCCTTGTTTTTTAGAAATTTTATTGTATTTGGAATCTTCAGAAACCAGTTTTACTATTCCATCTAGATCCTTTTCACTCAAAATATCATCAATATTTTTAGGTTCCATATTATACCATGAACTTTGTGTATTTAAATCTTAGTCATTGTGTGTCTTTTTTGGTAATAAGCCATACTTCTCGGTTCCTTAATAACTGTTTATATTATCAGAAACGAGATCACTATATTGCTATAACCCTTATGCAGAATATCCTATTTCTATTTCATCTTCCTGAGGGATTTAAGGAGATATTCTGGTATGGCTACGACGAGAATCATGTTATGATCACCATCATTTTTTTCATTCGTATCCTCAGGCTTAAAATTCTCAGGAGTGTCAACATAGTCCATAAAAGGTTTGAGTTTTTTAACACCAGTTGAAAAGTGATCATTTGAAAGAGTGCTGAAAGAAAGATTTAGATAGCTTTTCGTTCCATCTTCAACGGCTCTCATCATGTCTTCATCTGAAACACCCATTATCTCCTGCGCAATGACTTTCAGGTTAAGTGACTGAGACAGCAAGAATGTGGCCATGAGGTTTCTCAATTTGTCAGGGGACATCTTCTTAAACTCTTCATTCATCTCTCCTGCGGTTGTCTGGTTAAAAGCAGAATCATTCAGGGAATAATATTTCTCCACATAATTTTTCCTGACAACAATATCTGGAGGATTCACGAAACCCTGTTCCTGAAGGTCTGAAATGGCCTGATAGAGATTTGACCTGCTGGTTTTGATATGTTTCGAAATCTGTGTAACAGTCATTTTTCCACTCAATGCGAGTAAGGCTATTATGTGGCTCT
>JAKAYH010000110.1 GCA_021826835.1 Thermoplasmata archaeon
TCCGGCAGAACCCTCAATGTACCACCATGCATCATTTGGGAGCTTTTCACGTGCGGCCTTCCTCCATTCCTCAATACTTATGGGCAATTCTCTGTCTTCGTCTGTTCCGAGATATCGCTTCGTTTCAAATTCATAGCCATAATTCACCATTTAAAAATAAATAAATTAATTTATATTATAAGTTTTTGCAAAAGATAAGATAATAAAGTAAAGAGCAAAACTAATTCAACAGAAAAATCAGATTAAATTTGCTTTGATATAGATGTTGAAAAACGTAAGAAAAATTAAAATGACGTTTCATATTATTTATAATATGAGCAGGTGTTCACAAATGTTTTGTATCATGGTCATGATGAATTTTATTGTTAATTCTTAAATCTTATCAAATTCAAACCTTTCCAGTTCTTTCGGATTAGCCAAAATTACATATGGATCATAGCTTTCCAAAATATCCCTGTTTCCAGATCCCCACGTCACCCCAAATACCTTAACCTCTGCATCTCTGGCTGCCATTATATCATAGGGTTGATCACCAATGTATACGCACTCACTGTTTCTCACATTCAATCTCTTCATGGCTTCCAGAATAGGTTCCGGATTTGGTTTATGTTTATCTGTATCTTCATGCCCCACAATGAATTCAAAATATTGGCTCAGCCTTGTTGATATGAGCATCCTCATGACTATTTCTTTGCTGCTCGAAGAAACAATGGCCAATCTATGCTTTTTGCTCAAGAAACGAAGCATATCTTCAATTCCTTCATATGGCTTCACATCATCTATTGTTTCAATGAAGTGATTGGTTGCCTCCTCAAATATCTCCTTACCAGTTTCCTGAAACCATTCCTCAAGGATTTTGTTGGCAGGTCTACCCAATAAGCTCTTACTCTCTTTATCGGTCAAAGGTCTTTTCAGAATTCTATTGAATGCATAATCCGTAGCGCATGCAGATAAAGTCTCGCTATCGACCAGGGTCCCATCACAGTCAAATAAAATAGCTTTAATCATTTCTTTACCTGCCTTTCTTAACATTCTATGTTAAAACAGCTTAATTAATTTTTCAAATCACCTTACAAGGATCAATAATATGAACAAATAAGACATTTAATGCAATGAAAATATTAATTATAGGTGGAGGAGCAGCGGGGATGTCTGCTGCATCCAAGGCAAAACGTGTAGATCCATCTTCCGAGGTTGTTGTTTATGATTCTGGAAATTTTGTATCTTATGCGGAATGTGGTTTGCCATACTATCTCGGCGGCAAATTCGATGATTATGTTAAACTGATACATTATCCTGTTAAGGAATTTACAGAGAAGAGAGGTATCATTGTCAAAACGGGAATATCAGTAAGGTCCGTGGAAGCAGAGAAGAAATTTGTTACCCTTTCTGACGGCTCAAGTGAAGTATTTGACAGATTGATCATATGCTCTGGTGCTCACGCCAAAATTGAGGAAAAATTTAGGGAATCAGGAGCCGTAGCAATCAGATCTCTGGATAGTGGCATAGAAATTAAGGCCAAAATTCATGAGAAGATGAAAATAACCATTGTAGGTGATGGAGTTCTTGGAATGGAACTGGCTTCTTCCTTTAATGAAGGAGGTCACGACGTAATGTTAATATCTCATCACACAGCACTCTTTCCAAAAATAAGCAAAGATATTTCCCAATCATTACTCAAAGATTTCCAAAAGAAGATCAATGTTGAACTAAATTCAGAGATCACTGACATAATAAAAGAGAACGATGGTTATAAAGTTACGACAACGAAAGGAACTCATAAAACAGGGCTTGTCATATTTGCAACAGGAATTTCACCAAATACAGCTTTTCTCAAAAATTCATCCATAAATCTCACAGAATCAGGACTAATTAAAACAAATGAGAAAATGGAGACAAATTTTGAATATATTTATGCCGCAGGGGATTGCGCGACTTCGAAAAATATAGTTACAGGGAAAGAATCTTGGCACCCTCTTGCTCAGGTTTCTAATAAAATGGGCAGGGTCGCGGGTTCAAATGCAGTGGGAAACAAAATGATATTTCCAGGTTCAATAGGTACTACCCTTGTCAAAATATTTGACTATGAAGTTGGTTTTTCCGGACTAACATTGGAGGAAGCTATTAAAGAGGGGCTAACCGCAAATAAGACTACGATCAAAGCATGGAGCAGGGCAGCCTATTATGAAGGAGGCTCAGAAGTATTCATAGAAATAGTTTATGAAGAATCTACGGGAAGACTCTTGGGATGTCAGATAGTTGGAAAGGATAATTGTGCATGGCGTTTGAATTCCGTGGCAGTTGCCATTCAGGCAAAATTATCAGTGGAAGATTTATTCTATACCGATTTTGGGTATACACCACCATTTGGGCCAGTTTGGGATGCCATAGTAATCGCAGCTTCACAATCAATGAAATAAATGAGATTATCAATTTAAAGCATTTTCCATGGCACAAGAAAATGAAGTCATGAAATTAGTTCGTTACCTAATTCTAGAAATACAATGCACAAAACAATTAATTTATAGTATGCACTATCTCCCTAATGGTCAGCATTTCGGCACTTCTTGACAATTTCAAGAAACTGCTGAGGGATAACTTGTGGAGAGCGGCATTCCTATCCATACTTGTAGTTATTTATTCAACTATTTCAGAATATTTGATTGAAAACCCTATTGCATCATCCGGGATCCACTCTCTCTTTGAATCATTATGGTGGACAATGCAGACCATAACCACAGTGGGGTACGGTGACGTTACAATCATCGGCACATACGGAAAACTCAATGCCATGATAATAATGATATTCGGCATTGGAAGCTTTAGTTTTTTGTTGGTTTCCATAGCAGCGGAGATTCTTGAGACTAGAATCTTAAAAAGAATAGGAGGAAGGGTGACAAGAATGAGAGATCATGTTATAGTTTGTAATTATGGTAGTAATGGAAAGGATGTCCTTGAATCGATTCTCAGGGAGAAAGAATCAGTGGTTTATCTAGGAAGCTCGAAGCCACCCTTGGAGAATGATAAACTGGATTTTGTTAATGGATCACCATTAGAGGAAGAAGACCTAAAAAAAGCAGGAGTTATAAATGCTAAAAGGGTTGTAATATTCCCCGATGAAAAGTCCAGCGGCAAGAATCCAAATGCCATTGATGCTGAAACAATTCTTTCCGCAATGAACGTGAAAAGATTGAATCCACAGGCTTTTATAATTGTGGAGCTGATTAATGAAGGCAATTCAACCCATGCCCAGAAAGGTGGTATCCAGGAAATAATAGTTAGAGGGAAACTCTCTTCTTATCTCATAATGAAATCAATAAGTGAGGGGAATGTAGGCAAGTTCATTCAAAATATTCTGGAACCAAAAGGGCAGGTTGAGATAAATGAATTAACATTGAGCGATATTGGAAAAACATATGGGGAAATATATGAATCAGTTGAAACTCAAAATAAAAGGACAATAGCCGTGGTTGGGAAGCAGGGCATCCTTCCAAGACCTTCCGGGGATTCAAAATACAATGGTGAAACTCTTCTCATATTGAATTTTAAGTCCAATCAATCCATAAATGTGTGATCGCTACCATTGGATAATATGATTCAACTTTCATTTTACGAATAAATTCACTATTGAATTGAGCAAAATATTAAGAGTAAAATCTCATACTATGAATGAAAATGGATATTATAACGGAGGTCCTCATTATTCTGGCAGTTTCCCTAATAGTTGGGGAAATCATGGAATCAAAGGGATTCCCAAATGTGGTCGCCGCAATGATAGTTGGTATTATCCTGGGGCCGGCAATTCTCAATTATATCTCTCCCGGCCCTGTTTTATCTGGTCTGTCAGACATATCATTATTTTTCATTGTCCTGCTCATTGGAGTGGAAGTGACAACAGAATTATTGACAAAATATACTAAATCCTCAATTTCTCTTACAGCTGGAAGTTTTGGGATACCTTTTCTCCTAATGATTGCATTTTCTGTCTTTATATATAATCTTCAGATCAATGATGCCATAATACTCTCCTTATCAATTTCCATACCATCCATATCCATCGTATCGGTTTTACTTCTTAGATATAATTTGCTCTCCAGAGAAGGGGGAATTCGAATTCTTGCCAGTGTGGTAATTTCCGATGTGCTTGCGTTTATAATTTTATCTGCACTTATTAACACATCAGAGATATATTTTAAGCTGATATCCATAATAGTATTCATATTTCTGTTGCTCCTACTTGATCGGTTCATGCGAAGAAATGCGGAGAGATCCAAAGCCTTTTTTGAAAGGCTAAGGGCAAAGGACAGGGGAGAACAATTAATCTTTGCGTCAATAATAGTTTGGGGTCTCTTTGTTTCAAGAGTGTTCGAAGAGCTTGGATTTACTTTTATTCTGGGTGCCCTCTTCTCCGGGATGATCATAAATGACGTTGTGATTGGTCCCGAATTGATTGGCATCATAAAAAGAACATTAACAAGAATTAATGATAGTTTCTTTATACCAATATTCTTCACTATCGCTGGGCTTGGAGTAGTAATACCTCCGGAGAAGTATTATGGGTTGTTGTTAGGTATGGTTGTCATTACAGTGGCAGTAGGGGGGTCCCTTAATTTTCTCTCAAGCAAAATATTTCTAAGGGATTTAAAGGGTAGGACAACAATTGCCATTTTGGGTGGGAGAGGAGCAGTAGGGGTCATAATTGCCACATTCGCCCTTTCTGAAGGGTTGATAACAAACAACATCTATTCTATTGCCATTCTAGGAACAATTATGGTTTCTCTCATAATGCCACCTTTAATGAGTAAGGAAGATAGAAAAATGAAAATGACCGCAAATACTTGAACAATGAAGATTTGTCGATTAAGAGTTCTTTAGATTTAAACCCGTTATTAAGACATGCCTCCAATTCAATTAGTGCATTGATCTGAAGCGAGTTCAAGGATTGCTTGAAACTTCTAAACGGTTACTTCGCATATTTTAGATTGATAGTTATTCATATTCTAGTTCAAAGGGGGGCTTGCATGGATAAATTACATAATGGAATTTATGAAATAAGAGACTTTTAACCAATAGCTTTTATAACTAGGATACCGTTTATTTAACAGGAGAAAAAATTACATGGCGCAAACAGACGTACCAAAGGAGGCTAAAAAGATACTTAAAATAGGTCTATTTAGCATAGTTGCCTTGGCAGCACTAGTGACTCCGGGAATGAAATTCTGGATTCGTGTTCTAATGATATTAAGCGCTAGCTGGATATTTTTGAACATTACATTTTTTCTCGGTCGAATAAAATCTGGGAATAAAATTTTGAATTTTAAGGAACTTTCCAATTTGGTGGAAAAGGACTCTATTCGGCAAAAGGATTATATTGATTAGGTGAAATGCACCTAATTGTTTTTAGGCTTAGTGCTCTTTAGATAAGTATGTCACTGACTAAAATTATAGCTACATATGGGCCGTCCATTGAAACTTATACAACTCTAAAAGCTCTTGCCTTATCTGGAATGAACTGCATTAGGATCAATACAGCACATGCATCTCAGGAGAGTCTTGAGAAAATTGTTTCTATGCGAAATTCTATAGAATCTGAAACGGGTAAAATAGTCTCAATAATGGTAGATTTAAAAGGTGAAGAGCTTAGAATTCTCACAAAAAATGGAGATATTGCAATCATAAATGGCAAAGAGTACCAAATATCTGATAAAACATTTCGATCATGGGATATAGCCATAAATCTTGAGAAGTCCATTGAAGTCATAAGACCGGGTGATCTTCTTGTTGCAATGGACGGCAGGATAAAACTTGAGGTAAACGAAGTTAAGGATGGAGTTCTAACGACGGTGGCACTAACTTCCGGCACACTGAAAAACATGGGAAGGTTGAATATTCCTGGAAGATATGTCCCGTTGGCATCTGTTACGGAAAAGGATAAAGAATTTCTTGAACTTGCCATAAAAAATCAAATTGAATTTTGCGCCATGTCTTTTGTACAATCAGCCAGGCAAATAAATGATCTTCATGATATAATAATGGAAATGAAAGGAAATATGAAGATCATTGCAAAAATAGAAACAAAGCGTGCTCTTGACAACATCAAAGAAATAGTTGCAGTATCCGATTTAATCATGGTTGCAAGGGGGGATCTGGGAGTAGAAGTCCCTCTTAGTGAGGTAAGTATGGCACAGAAGGAAATTATTATGGCAGCCCACAAAAATGGGGTCCCAACAATTGTGGCCACACAGATTCTCGAATCAATGGTAAGCTCTGAATCCCCAACCAGGGCAGAAGTTTCTGACATAACAAATGCAATCCTCGATAATGCCGATGCACTTATGCTATCCGAAGAAACTGCTGTTGGAAAGTTCCCTAACCAGGCAGTGCAAACTCTTTCAACTATTGCTGAATATGTGGAAAAGAAAGTAATTCATTTCCCCGGGCCGGATGAATACTTTGGAAATCGAGTTACGTTTTCCATATCAAGGGCAACCAGGGTCATATCTGACGAAGTATCATCAGATGCAATAATTGTTATTACAAGAACAGGAAACACTGCAAGGATGGTTTCTGCCGTGAGACCTTCAATGAAGATAGTAGCAGCTGTCCCTCACCGCTTGATAGCAGGCTTCACGACATTACTGAGGGGAGTTATTCCGGTAATCATAGATTCACAACCACCTGAAAATATAACTATTCAGAAGATCATAGAGCAGATAAGGCAGAGTGGAATTATTAGCACAGGAAACAGGATCGTCGTTACCTCTGGGATTCCAGAAATGATATTTGGAGGAACAACAGAAGTAAAGGTTATGACGGTTGGTGACGTAGTTGGAAGAGGCTTTGGTTCTGGTGTAAACTTAAAGGGTAAATTAACCATAGCTCCCGATTATTCTGGAGACATAATTTTAATAAAAGACATGATAGATTTTAGTAGATTGGCTGGAAAGAAAGGCATCATCACGGAAAGTCAGCTTAAGAGAGAGGAATTGGATAAACTTAAGGCATTAAATATAACCACCCTCAGTGGTACAGTTCTCTTCAGGAAGCTTGGAAATGACAATATAATCTCGGTGGACATAGAAACAGGGGTTATATATTCATGATATAGTGTTTTTTGCTCTAATGCATATTTATTTTTGATTTGTTGGAGTGCAGGGTTCAAATCTAATTCCAAATGGTGTTTTATATTTAGTAAAGTTAACGCTAAAGGCCTGGGAAAGGATATTTTCATCTACTATTTCTCTTGGATTTCCCCATATC
>JAKAYH010000111.1:0-2224 GCA_021826835.1 Thermoplasmata archaeon
TCTCGGGGGTGAACATAGATGCCTTTTCTGTGGTTAACAAATTCCAGATTTGTTTTTTCCATGAAGATCAAAGATTTCTTTCTCGAAAAGCAGTAAAAGAATGGCAGATCAAAATTCATCTGTGCATTAAGATGTGATGGATTACGAACAGATAGACTAATATTTGCCCATGCCAAAATTTTCCAAAATGCATCTGGTACCGGCTTCAAACATTTCAGAAGCTTCCTTTTCACTTAAGCCCTGCATCATGCTCATCATTATGCCATTGTGCAGGGCGATGAGAGTCAGGGAGAGTTTTCTGGGAGCAACTTCCTTTGAAACCAAACCGTTACGCTTAAGATCATCAATTCTACTGGAAATAGTCTTAACGTAACTTTCATAGCTTTCTATTAATATCTTTCTCACCCTCTGATTTTTATTGATTTCCCCAAGTGCAAAAATCCAGTGAAATCTCAAGTGTTCAGGCAGTTCCAATTCTGCCCTGAAGAAACTTTTTGCGCCCTCAAGAATATCCGCAGATACTAGTTTGTTAAGACTGTCTTCCAGCAGTTTCAAATTCTTCTTGCACACCTCGTAAAGCAGTTCTTCCTTGTTTTTGAAATACAGATAAAGTGTACCTTTTGTTACACCTATTTCTCTGGCAATATCCTCCATGCTGGTTTCCTGGTATCCGAGTTTGAAAAACAGCCTGGAAGCCGATTCCATGATTGTATCCATCGCTTGCTTCCTGTAACCTTTGACTACTTTGGGCATAATTGGAATATCACCGACTATTAAAGAATTCATGTAAGAAAGATTTAATACTGACCAGTTATTCAGTTATCTGACTATAATGTTATTAACAGATAAAACGAACATGGATGGGACACACGTTGTCTTCGGCGCAACAGGAGCATATGGGTACTCAATGATAAGAAAGCTCGTTGAAAAGAGGTGTACAGTCAGAGCAATAGTAAGAGATGAAAGAAAAGCAGCTGACCTTTACACTGGAAAAGTTGAAGTGGAGTTAGCTGATGTGATGAATGAGGATGACGTCTCCAGAGTATGTAAGGATGCGTCAGTCATATACTTAGGTCACAATTTTCCTTACGTTTATTGGAAAAAATATTACATGAGATCTATTCTCAATATTCTAAAGAGCTGTGAAGGATCCAGGCCATTGATTGTGTTTCCAGGGAACGTTTATGGATATGGCAGGTTCCAATACCTTCCTGTTGATGAATCCCATTTGCTAAATGCAAAATCTGAGAAAGGTATTATAAGAAACGAAATCGAGGCTGTCCTGTGGGATTATCATTTGAAAGGAAGGCTAAACGTGATTATTCCAAGGTTTGCTGATTTCTATGGTCCAAACGTAGTAAATGAATTATATGGGGCTATTTTTCGGAATGCTATCAAAGATAAGACTGTGATATGGCCCATGAATGCTGATGTAGAACATAATTTCACCTATATTGATGATGCAGCTGAGGCAACACTGCTAATGGTACAAGATCCAGGCACTTACGGAAAGGTATTTCATGTGGCAGGGCCTAGCTTAACGGCGAGAAAGTTCATAGAAGAAATATTTAATTCTGCCGGAGGCAGGGCACGAATAAAAGTGCTTTCTAGAAAGTTTATTAGAGCGTTGGGACTTTTTAATTCAAATGCCCGTGAACTTACTGAGCTTCTTTATGAATATGAAGATCCTTATGCACTCGACGATTCAAAATTACTAAAAACATTCCCCAATTTCTCGTATACTCCTTTCAAAATCGGTATTAGAAGAACTATTGATTGGTTCAAAAACAATCTGGCAGCTTGATAGTGAGCATTGGAAGAAATCTAAGCATGGTCTCCAGTCTCTATGAATTTTATTGGGAAGTGCTCTAATACCAATTGTTTGTATATCAAAACAGAATGGTTTGTACTTAGAAAAAATAGATTCGCAAGGGTATGATTAATATTTTAAGTGAACAACTTTGATGCACATGAACAATAAAGTTCAGCATCAGCTGAAATTTTCTTTAAATTCAGAGGTCTCCTTTCCTTGTGAAAATCATGGCTGGAATCATTACCCACATTGCCGCAAAAGCAAAGAAAGCCTCAAAAATTCTGCTACTGTTCTCCGCAGGGTCTCCTCTAATCCTGCTGATAACAGCATCCCATGTGTTGCCTGCGAGATTGCCGAAATATATTAGCCGGATAAAAACAAGAATGTGGGATGCGGTTTCCTCTCCATAGA
>JAKAYH010000111.1:2234-7251 GCA_021826835.1 Thermoplasmata archaeon
TCTGTGTCATTTCCGGTTCAGGGTGCCGGTCAGTTTCAGCAAAATGTTGAGCATAAATAAGTGCTGGGGCTTCTTCAGGGGAGGCATGGGAATGGAATTGTAGATTTACAAGCTCGGATAGTTCCTCTTTGCTGATTCCATTAGAGAGGGCCT
The DNA here is from genome assembly GCA_021826835.1 of Thermoplasmata archaeon. Next base: position 2,388 of record JAKAYH010000111.1, read on the forward strand.
GCTTTCCATGAAACCACTGGCAGTAAACACAACCGTTTACTGCTGTTATCACGGTCATGATTTTTTCGGCAAATTTCCTGGAGACAGACCTGCTTCTCACTGCTCCTAAGATTTCTGGAAAGTGGCTTGCTAAGTAAAGAACATCCTTTGCAAAGAGGGATGGCGTATAGATCCTCTTCCCGAAATTATTATTCATTTCCAACACTCTTTAGTCTTTGATGGCTTAAAAGGAATATACCGTCCTGAGACGGGCATAATTTTGCAAATTTTCAAGTTTTAAATTGCTTGGTTCTGGTATTGAGAGTTTGTTTTTCTGGAGTCAATTTTGTGTTAGATCGCCATAAGACATATGATTCAGAATGTTCAATTCTCTCTCTTGATGAATCAAAGGAACAGAAGTCAAAGATAGCAATCTTGGAAGCTATATAGATAGATTCAGACCACATATGATCTTATTCATCGTAAACAGGATCAATACAATAGGATGAGTATTGGAATTGTATCGCAGTTTAGAGCTGCCGGTCTCACAAATAAGCTGTCGGTGAAGGATGTGTTGTTGAAATCATCGAAGGTTTACAAAAAGCCAGGGGTAAGAAGGAAAAAATGAGTGAGATACCTTCAAGCATTGAAAAGATGGACAGATTGCTCGGAAGCAATATATTCCCTAAAAGGTTGCGGAGTTAAGTTTAAAATTACAATTTGACAGGCAAGGTTTGCATAGCCACAGTCAAAAATTTGGGTTAACCAGCGTGACACAAATTAAAAATTTCAAAAATCATTCAGTTTAAGCAAGGTATAAACTATTCTCCACTAAATGGGAACAAGAATGTTAGTGAGAGCAAGGAATCCTGCGGGGATTGGTTTGTCAAGTTTCCATACAATATTCATTGGCCTGCTTCCTGTATGACTAAGATAATTCGCTGTTCCAAGAAAAGTGTATGGGGAAGCGCCTGCTAAATCCTCACGGTTTTCGCGTACAAATAGTACTACCTTACTGCCGTTTCGTATATGATTAATATATCTTTGACCCGTTACTGAATCTTCGGAAGTAGTGCTCTGACTTTGCCAGTGAAAAAGTAAGTCACTAATGGAGTAGTCTTTATACATAGTCGACGGAGAGTAGTTTTCTTCGGATTTATTAAGTGTTATAAACAAAACATCGACCTTCTTCTTGGGTATATATTTAACCCCTTCTCTTACGTTTCCAGGTGTCAGGTAATCAAATGCAACTAGGATCTGGTCCCTAGTATATCTGCTGTGCAGGTAAAGCGGAGACTCAAATCCCAAACCTACTGGTTCTTCAACAAAGTCAATCTTTATGAGATTGTATCTTAGCAGTTCAATTAACTCCTTGAACATTATCCTGTTTTCGCTCAATTTTAGCAAACTTTCTTTCAAATCTTTGAACCCAGACTTTTCCAATGATTTCTGCCATATAGTAAAGTGAAACATCATAAGCATCCTTGATTCTTGCTCCGTGAGTTTTTTCAGATTCAATAAATCCAAATTATTAAGTACATTCAAAAGGAACTCAATCCATTTTCGGGAATTTATTGAGCAGATTCTCGAAAATGCCACTGTAAATATCTTCTCCAACGGTTCGCTAAAATCACCGATTATTCCTGCTCTAGCTTTAAGACGTGAAAAACTGTATCTTCTGTAAATTTCACGAACATCCATATGGTAATATCCAATAAAGTTTATGAGTGATGGTTCTAGTAATGTGTCTTGTTGGAACGACGAAATTCTTGAAACCAGGCCAGATAGTGTCCCAATTGAGTCTTTGATGTTCTCAAGTATAAATTCAGTTGCCTTACGCTCAAGTTGAATATAACAACCTGTAGGAACATCAGGAAAGCCTCTTTTTATCTCATCAATAATGCCCCTATTAGTCTTGCTCAGTAGCGCTTTGAACTTTGACTCAAAATCATACTTACTATTCGCCTGACCCACAAAATCCAGCACTGTTAAGCAATCCTTGTCATCAGTAATTCTAAGACCTCGACCAAGTTGTTGTAAGAAAACGGTGAGGCTTTCAGTTGGTCTCAGGAACAATATAGTATTTATCTCTGGAATGTCCACCCCCTCATTGTACAGGTCAACAACGAAAATGAACTTGATTTTTCCAGAGACGAGTTCTTCTTTTGCAGTTAATCTTTCTTTATCAGCAGAATCTGCAGTGAGGTAGAGTGAAGTAATACCTGCATCATTGAATTGCTTAGCCATGAATGCAGCGTGGGTTCGAGACACACAAAATGCAAGTCCTTTGACATTTCTAATATCGGCGACATATTTCATTACGGAGTCAATTATGAGCGTCGCTCTTCTCACCCCCCATCCCTGTTCGTCTGTGTAGATATTCTCTATTTCAGTAACATCATATCCTCCTCTCGCCCATTTTAAGTTTCGAAGGCTCACCGGATCAGTTATGACAAAATACTGGAAAGTGCTAAGTAGTTTTCTATCAATAGCTTCTGGCAACCTTATTTCTGCTGATACATGGTTCCCAAAATAATGAAGTATGTCTTTCCCGTCCATTCTTTCAGGAGTTGCTGTAAGCCCAATTAAAATCTTTGGGCAATAATAGTTAAGTAGTTTCTGGTAGCTCTCTGAGGCAGCATGATGAAACTCATCTATTACAATATAATCATAATAGTATGGATCAGTCTGGTTATACAATTCCTGTGAATTGAACGATTGGATACTTACGAAAAGATGATCCAAACTGGATGGTTTGGAACTACCCACCATTAGATCCCCAAAGTTGTAATCTCTTAAAATTCCCCGAAAACAATCTAAACTCTGCCTAAGAATTTCTTCTCTGTGCGCGACAAAAAGAAGCCTTTTCCTGTTATTTCCATATTCACTGCAAAATCTTTTATAATCAAATGCTGAAATCACAGTTTTACCAGTACCGGTTGCCGCTACCACTAAATTAGTGTAGTTATTGTGAACAATGCGTTCTGCGTGGAGCTTTTCTAAAATTTCTATCTGATATTTATATGGGTGAATCTCGAAAAGAAAAGTTGCAGGAGCTACGGATCCCATGTTTAATTCAGAATCTATTGCTTTAATGAATCTAAATTTGTCCTTCGGTGTGTAGAGTTCAAAGTCTCTTGAGTTCCAATAAGTCTCAAAGGTTGCATTGATTTTTTGCATAGTGCTTTTAAGGTCCCTTTCTGTAACCTTTACATTCCATTCTAGTCCACCCAATACTGCTGCATTTGAAAGATTTGAAGAACCTACATACGCAGTTGAAAACCCGCTTTCCCTATTAAAGATATAGGTTTTTGCATGAAGCCTAGTTCTCTTCGTATCGTATGAAATTCTGATCTGGGTGTTTGGAAGAGAACTGATCTCTTCCACAGCTTTTACGTCGGTCGCTCCCATGTATGAGGTCGTTATAACCCGCAATTTTCCGCCATTGTTTGTAAACTTCTTTAAGTCATCAATTATGAGACGAAGACCACTCCACTTGATAAATGACACTAGCATATCTACAGTGTCGCAGGATTGTATCTCTCTTTTCAGTTCTGAATAAAGGCTTGGTTCACCAAGCGAACCAGTAAAAAGAGAACTTTGTGAAATTGAAGATTCCGGTCTTATCATATGATTTTCTTCTTGTATACCGTTAGTTACTGATACTTTATTTTTAACAGACAGTAACTTTTCACCGGGATTATGAATAAAGAACGAGTCCAATTCAAGTCCATTCTTACGAATGTTTAACGATTCAAGGGAGGCGTTTAGAGCAGAAACAAGATCGTTAATACTCGCACCTTTTTCCCTTAATGTATCAAAGTAATTTTCTGCAATGTTGGCGATATACTGTGATAGCATTTTCGACGCTTCTTCAGTATCAAGTCTTTTCTTAGTTATCACTTTATCATTTTGGGCTTCAATTTCGCTATGTATTATCTGGTTTATCACCTGTTCATAGATTCCAGGTTTCAGCATGCAATTTCAATATCATAACATCATATTAATGTGATGTATTCAGATGAATCCTAAGCGCGGTAGATAAAAGCGTTCTAAAATTAACAAGTGATATAATATATGTTCAATCCTAATTTGTTAGTTTTTTGTAATGATAGTTTATACGTTGCCCAATCCTATTAGTATCATTTTGTTTTTCAGTCGATAGGGTATAATTGATTGAGTTTAACAATATATTTTTCATAGAATCTCTTTCTCTTATTTTTTCCATTAGAAACGCTTTCAACCATGACCAACATGTTTAAAATTTTACATTGAACTTTTCGTTAAATATGTTCGTTTGAGTCATACTGGTTTTTTATATACAATTCGGTTTGAAATTATGCATTTAGAAAGAAATTTATTATTTGTATATTTAGAGGACAATGACTGACCTGCACCATCACAGAACTGGAACACCGAGATAATAATATTATAGAGAAGAACAGAAAAGTAAATCTTTGCATGGCGAGGTCACTTCTTTCAAGAGCCTAATTAGCCCAATGAACTTGTAGGAACTTGATTAAAGCTTCGAATGAATGCATTGAATAAGAGATGATGAAACAATCTTTCCACTTTGTTTATGAAGGTTTATATAATGTTCAAACATAAACATATGTTATGCCTAAAACTATCACAATCAAAAAGTCAGTGTACGATGAATTAAAAGGGTTCAAGAAAGAGAACGAGAGTTTCAGTGAGCTTCTGGACAGATTGATCAAATCGCAGAGTAAGAAGGACGTACTTAAGTCATTAAGAGGGAGCATTGAATTTGAAAATAAGGAGAAACTCCTTAAGGAGATCGAAAAGAAAAGGTGGGAGAAGAGAAATTGATTCTGCTGGACACAGATGTCATCATAGAAGTGCTAGATAAGAAATCAGTCAAGGG
>JAKAYH010000112.1 GCA_021826835.1 Thermoplasmata archaeon
ATCAAACTCTTTAATAAAATCGAAATGATCAGTGTTAAAGGGCTTGTGGTCTAGCGGTTATGACGTCGCTCTCACACAGCGGAGGCCGCCGGTTCAAATCCGGCCAAGCCCATAACGACTTTCGTATGTATCTCTCTTCTCTGGGTTGGTTTAACTCTATAAACTTGCGGACTGCATCTTCCACAGTTCCACGGGTACGACGATACTTTGTTCTTTCCCCTATATGAATTATTTTTAGCGAATGAATCTTCGTGATCCGAGAATGGAGTTGACGAACACAACATACCAAGCCACCGTAGGAACAGGAATATCATAAAGCACATTTTCTCCATCATGGATACAGAACCACATACCTTTCTTGGAAAACGCCATAATACTATGACATGAACGTAATCGATGAGCATTGTGGGAGAAAACCACATGCCTTGTTCGACAAGGAGTTGCTGGGTAACGCCAGCGATCTACTTTATTGGGTATCAATAATTTATGATCAAAATCAGGACGGAACTTCCGGTTCAATGACTGCCATAGGGAGAACCGAAAAACTTGAAATCTTATAGAAGAATATCGTCTCTAATTATGGGACTTGATCACCAATGAGTGCTTCAGTTAAAACTTTAGAAACATTTATTGAACTTTATAAAACAAAGAATTTACGAGTGACGGCTAAAAAGATGGGTATAACTCAACCAACTGTAACTTATAGAATTCAGGAACTTGAGTCTTACCTCGGCCAAAAGTTGATCATAACTCAGAATAGTAGACAAATGAGTTTTACTTCATACGCTGAATCAATTTATCCGGAACTTTCTCATATCGTTGATGAACTTCACTATATTAAGAGAACTGGAGAGACGAAACCCTTTAAAAATGACATTAAGATTGTAGCGGGTGAAATTGCAGGACTTTATTTTCTTCCGTCCGTGGTGAAAAATTTCAAGGATAAATATAAATTCATTAATGTGAATCTAGAGATAAATAGTAGCTTAAATGTAATCAGAAGCATTAAAACAGGAAATGCAGACATAGGTTTCGTTGCCAGTAAACAATTTCCAGAGTTTAAAGAAATCAAAGACTATATTAAAATAGAGAGACTAATTCCAGTAGAATTAATAGTAATTACACCCAAAGATCACCCATTTGCAAAAAAGGGGAGTGTAACACCGTTAGAAATCGTTGAAAGCAATGAGAACTACATATCCAGATCGGAAACTTCCGGGATCCAGTATGAGTTCAAGAGAATACTGAAAGAGGATAAAATTAAGTTTGGTGATCTAAATATTGTTCAGAAGTTTGAAAATTCATCATCAGTCATATCAGCTGTAACTGAAGGGCTTGGAATTTCTATTGTTAGCTGGTATCAAGCTTACAAGTTCGTAAACGCAGGGCTCATCGATTATGCCAAATTAACAACAAACGTGAAATCGTATCTATATGGCTTAGATAGATGGAACGAAAAATTTGTTTCAATAAATAATTTTATGAATATGACCAAACTTTATTTGGCATCATTATCAAGAAGTATGTACGCAACAAAATCTTTATAAACTGTTAATCGCAATTAATCAGGAAGATGAAACATTATGTGTGATAGTTTTTTCTTGATTCTGTTTCACCGAACTTAAACACAAAATCTTTTTCTCGATCCTCTCTGAATATAACTTCCAGATCATTTTTTTCCAAATAATGAGCAGTGTTGCCAATTATCCTGAACGGGGGATCGTGACCTGGAATGATAATAGGATCATTACTTATCATCTTTATCATTTCAAAACTTCTAATCGCAGAGGCTTCCTTATACGTAAGTATATCTGGCATGCCCCTAAACCATGATCTGGCGTTGGGGATAGCATCACCTGTTATGATAGTTGATTCATTTTCAGTCTTAGCGAATACTATGAGGCTACCGGGAGTATGCCCCGGTGCCTTTATTAATTCAACTTCGTTAGTAATCTTATGCCTCGCTACATTTACTTCTTTCACGCTATATTCCTTAATAAGTTTGTGAAATCCTCTAACAGCAAATAGATCACTTTCTGGAAGTTGACGATTGTATTTAAGTTCCTCCGAGGCTATTAAAAAATCGGCATCTGGGAAGAGATCATAATTTAACGCATGATCCCAGTGTAGATGTGTAAGAATCACCATATTTACTACGTCAGGCTTTACATCAATTCTTGCTAAACCTTCTAAAAGTAACTTTCTTCGTCCATAATGGGTAGTGTCAACCAATATATTCAGATCATCCACCTGTATTAGAGTAACTGTAGAGGCACCTAGAGATCCAACATTTGTGCGAACTGCATTTCCTTTTGTAACGACGTTAATCTTCATTTCACTTTATTAATAAGTATTTCCTTATAACATCTTCCTTGACGTCTATACCAAGACCATCTCCCTTTGGAGCATCAATGAAACCCTTAACCGGATTATCAATTTCTTCCAATAGAAGTTCTTTCTTCAGAGGATTCGGCTGTTCCTGCGACCAAGCAGTTCGCATATATTCATATGTTAGAAAATTAGAGGACGATACGGCGAGATGGAGTTCTGCAGCCATTGTTATGGCGGAAGAGCTTCCAGTATGTGGGGCATACGGCAATCCGCGACTGGAAGCAAGTGAAAGTATTTTCTGTACCTCCGTGAACCCTCCAGCTCTTCCAACGTTTGGTTGTATTATATCGATCTTCCCCTGTTCTATTAAATCCCTGAATCCAAATCTTGTGAATTCAGATTCTCCGGCAGCTATCGGAATGTCAAGAGAATCAGCAATTTTTGCATAGCCTGAAAGATTGTCTGGCGTAGTAGGTTCCTCAAACCAGAAAACTTCATAGCGTTCCAGAAGCCTACCTATCTTAATAGAATCGTTAACCCCGTAGCCTGAATTTGCATCAACCATTATAGTGACATTGTCTCCAACTTCCTTCCGTATGAGTTTTACTGCTTCAATATCATCTATTATACCTCTGCCTATTTTGAGCTTTACTTGAGTAAACCCTTCATCCATGACCTCTCTAACTTCTTCCACCACCTCATTCGGTTTTTTAAACCTAATAGAGGAAGCATATGCTTGCACCTTTTTTCTAAACAATCCGCCAAGCAATTTATAGACTGGCATATGAACAATCTTTCCTTTGATATCCCATAAGGCGATATCCACCCCGCTTATTGCTTCAATCATGTATCCTTTGGAGTGGCCACGTTGTCTCATAGTAGCATACATTTCTTCCCAAAGTACTTCGTTGTCAAAGGGGTCAGCACCGATGATTATTGGTTTTAGGATATCATCTATAAGCGATGCGGTAGCGACGGGTGAAAGTCGGCTCATGCATTCCCCAAAACCGATAGTGCCATCATCAAGTGTTAGCTTTACCACTACGCTTTTATATGATCCAAACACAAGCATTTTGAGTTCCTGGTAATAAGGAAGACTTTCAGGAGGAGTTTTGAAATCGGTAAGAGGTACTTCTAATGGATAAGTTTCAATGTTGACAATTTTGTGTGTATCCATCTTAGAATCCCTCATGTTTTTTTCTGAAATCTTCAAACGCAAGGACTATTGCATTCATGTCGTAATTTCCATAGCCACTCTGATGAGCCATTAAATGCAAGTTTAATGCTGCTGAAACCATTAAACTTGGTATTTTTATTTCTTTTGTGATGCTGTATGCAGCCTCAAGATCCTTAATATTGACATCTACACTACAGATATTCTTATAGTCATTTTCAGCAATCCTTGGTATTCTATCTAACATTAATGATACGGCACCTCCACCACTGGATTTTATTATATTGTATAATTGCTTAAGATCAATACCCATCTTATCCGCGATTACCACAACCTCACTGATGGTTGCCCATGCTGACAGGGATATCATATTATTTAGTATCTTTATGAGACTTCCCGAGCCGGAAGAACCCATGTATTCAATGTTCTTTCCTAAAAATTTTAGGAATGGTAAAGCACTTTCGTAATGTCCCTTTTCTCCACCGACCGGAATAGTCCAGCTACCGATCCCTGCTGGCATACCAATAACCGGTGCATCTATGTACCTGATATTCCTCTCAATCATTTTCTGATGATTTAACTTGCTAAAATACATGCTAACTGTACTCATGTCAATTATGACTGTACCCTCCGAAAAATTCATTGAATTAAGAATTTCAGTTATACTGTTTTCAGTTGGAAGAGATATTATGAAATGTGCAATCCCTGAGACAGTTTCATCGTCTAAAACGCCTTTTAACATCCCGGATTTTATTCCCGAATCTACCTTTTCCGCTATTGCGTCAAACCCAAATACTTCAACTCCAGATTTACTGAGTTTCTCGGCCATCCTGCTCCCCATATTCCCTAGTCCTATTATTCCAATTTTCATAGCTCTATCGAGTACTCTATTATATCAAATATTATAAATTCTTCTATCAATTCATTAAACAATAGAAAAAATAATAAAGATATGATGCATAAGCTTTTGAAATACATGAGGAAATCTGGCGATGATTCTGGTGGGTCCAAGGAAGATGTGCAAAAGATAATCGATAATGTAGAAGCTAAAAGATGGACAAGATATGAAATATTTGTCCTTGTTCTTATAATGTTTGGATGGGCATTTGACGGAGCGGAAATTTACATTTTCGGAAGTACTGCTGATTTCATAGCACATTCACTTTTGTATGCGGCAACGTTAACTGCCGTCATATTGATAGGTTTCAATGGCGGCCAATTAATTTCCACGGTCTTAATTTCGTGGTTAGCAGACGTAAGGGGAAGACGTATAGCATTCATGGTAAGCATTGCCATATACTCAATTGCTTCCCTTTTAACCGGTCTCAGTTGGAATTTCGCATCTCTCCTTTTCTTTAGGGTCCTAGTGGGAATAGGTACTGGGGTCGAATGGGGACTTGGAGCTACGATCGCGGCTGAAGTCTTACCAGCAAGGAGAAGAGGGACTGCCATAAGTATCTTCAATGGAGGATTTCCCATTGGTGGGTTTATTGCTTCATTAGTCTTTTTGTTAATAGTTGTTCCAGCTCCTTATACTAATTGGAGATATGCATACTTCGTTTTCGCTGTTCCAGCAGTTCTTCTGCTGTTTATGCGGCAAAAATATTTCAAGGAAACGGAGAGATTTCAACTTTCCAAAGAGGTAGTCAAGAAAAAGAGTTTAAAAAATTCATACTCTGAACTATTTGTAAATACAAAGATGAGAAAAAACACGCTTCTTGGCACACTTATTTCGGCTCCAATGCGTTGGAACACGCTTCCTTGGCTTGCTTTGGTTGAGTTAACTCTTATTGCAACACGTGGATTTACCGCTTCTCTAGTTGCTGAATACATACTTATCAACACAGTATTTGCAATGGTTGGATATTTCACAGGAGGAACAATTGCGGATTACATTGGAAGGCGGCCAGCGTGGTATATCTATTTTTCATTAGTCGTAGTAGGATATTTATTATCCATTCTTGCGATCAATAGGAATTTCATCATGCTTGGTGGTGCCCTTTGGGGTTTTGGATGGGGGTTCTCTCCAATTGAAGTGCTTATGCTTTCCGAACTATTTCCAACACGTGCTAGAGCTTCTGGGGAGGGTTTCGCACTTGGAATTGGCTTAGCAGGTGCCATTGTTATCGCTTACCTATGGCTTGGGTGGGTGCATTTATATGGATATACTAATGCTGCTGTTCTTCTTATGCTTCCATTAATAATTCCTCCAATAGCGCTTGCACTTGGATTCAGAACAGATACCAAAGGTAAGGTACTAGAGAATATATCTTACATTGAGAGCGAGGAGGCCGCTATTCTGAGATGATTTTCACATTAGCAAGGTGAAAAAATGAAACTGAACGGGAAGAGAGTATTGATTACTGGAGGTACATCCGGTATAGGTAAAGCAACAGTATTACTGATGGCTCAAGAAGGTGCAAGAATTGCATTTACTGGTAGGGATCAAGAAAGGGGTCTAGAAATTGAAGATATAGCAGGTGAAAATGTGAGATTCGTAAGGGCAGACTCCTCTAAGTTAATGGATATCAAAATATCCGTGACAACCGCCTTTAATTTTTTGCATGGTTTCGATGTTTTGGTAAACAATGCTGGTATTCACGCTAGAAGAAAAATAATAGAGGAATTAGAAGATGAGGACTTGGAAAAACTTATTAATGTAAATATATGGTCACAGGTTAGCTATATGAGAGAGATTCTTCCGCATCTAAGAGAACAAAATCATGGATCTATAGTAAATGTAAATTCCTTAAATTCAATCCGCGGGGTATACAAGAGACCAGATTATACGCTTACTAAAGGAGCGATCCTCTCCCTGACTAGACAAGTAGCTCTTGATTATGCCTCCTTTAATATTCGCGTCAACGCTATTGCATTTGGACTAATAATGACGCCTTTTGCTATATCTGATGCTTCGGAAATTTCATCCGATGAACTCATCTCAAGAACAAAAAGAATACCCCTCGGGAGAGCTGGTACCCCTGAAGAAGCTGCTAGATCTATACTCTTTCTTAGTTCAGATGATTCTACTTTCATAACTGGTACAGTTTTGGTTGTGGATGGGGGTGTTTCAGCTTCTTCTTACGTTTGAGGATCGAGACTGTGTGAAAATTATTAAACCCTGCATTTCACGGCTTTCAGAAGCGATAGGTTTATTCATGAAGCCGTATTATACTATATGATGAGTGGATCATACATCTCAGGAACAGGCAGAAGACAGCTCTTATTACTTCCGGACATGATTGAAAACTACATTGAAGAGGATAATCCAGCCAGATTCATGGACTCCTTTGTTGACAGTATGGATCTGGGGAAATTTGGATTCAAATTCTTAACACTGAAAGATGGTGCAGGAAGGCCATCTTATGATCCAAAGGATATCCTAAAACCATATCTCTGGGGATATTTCAACGGCATAAGATCGTCAAGGAAGCTGGAGAAGGAATGCCACATGAACATGGAGGTCATGTGGTTGCTGTGCAGATTGACACCGGACTTCAAGACAATAGCAGACTTCAGGAAGGACAACATCGACTGCATGAAAAAGGTATTCATGGCATTCAACAGGATGTGTATGGAACAGGATCTTTTCGGAAGAAAGACTGTCGCGATAGACGGAACGAAGGTGAAGGCATGGAACGCCAGGGATAAGACCTATACAAAGGACTACGTGGATAAA
>JAKAYH010000113.1:0-294 GCA_021826835.1 Thermoplasmata archaeon
CTCCCAGAATGACGGAATCTATATCGTCTTTCCTCAAGGAAACCTTTTGCAGAGAACGATCAAATGCGAGTCTAATGTTTCTGTAGGCAGTTTCTTCGCTCACTGAAACAAAATTAGAAGGGCCTGACACTCCTACTGATATTACGTTATTTTTGGTGTCATCGTAAACAGCCGAACAAGTTTTCGTGGCTCCACCGTCAATAGAAACAATCATCATTATCAGTCATGGTATCATCAGTGAGAATTAAAAAACATTCTAACAGAAATGGTTTCGTCATGATCACTAGTGATGGT
>JAKAYH010000113.1:304-7129 GCA_021826835.1 Thermoplasmata archaeon
GGTATTACATCACTACAATTTGCTTTCAAGGAAACCATGTCACCACGGTAACTTCTTGCACACATGGTTTCTCCTCTCACGGTTGATTTTAGAAATACGTGAGGTGAATCGCTGTTTTTTTCCTAAAATGTGACAGAGCGTTCACCCTAGTTTCACACTTCTTTTCCGGAAAAACATTCTATTCAAACGTTTATGAAAGGGTGGAATCCGAAGTATTTTTAGCGCACCTAATATCTAAAAATCTCAGTCCTTTTCCTTTCGAAGTTCCGCTTGGAATTTTTCCAGGTCCTTTGGTTTAACCTGAAGAACGAAACTTCCCACATAACCGCATTCATCGCATTTGTAAATGGCTCCTGCAATGCCTCCGGCAACCCAGGATACATGTATTGAAGCACATTGCGGGCAGACAGTTATTTCATCCATGTCCAACATAGGAATATCAGAATGATTAATCTTTGCAAATCAATAGCGAAATTTTTGCGTTGTAAAAAAATAAGATTGTACGGGAAAAGTATTCAACTCTTCCCTTTTCCCGGGCTTCTTCTGCGAATAAGTGCCATTGTTGCCAGTGAACCGACAACCAGACCTACAACTGCTCCACCGCCAAGGCCGATGTAAAGATTTGAGTTTGAAATTTTAGGTTTCACCTGTGATGATGTAAATGTAAGGCTTACATTTGCAGAGGAATAGCTTATTGTATGTTGACCTGTGGAATTCGCCACAGTATATCCTGAAGGTGCATAGACTGCGTATGAGTAATTGCCGTTAACCTCATAAAATGTCAGTGAATTACTGGATGAAGACAGGTTCTGTCCATTTATGGACACATACCATATCATCCCAGCAGGTAGACCTTTTTCAGTGAACGTTAAAGCATATCTTGTTTCGCTGAATGTCACTGCTACTGATGGGGAAGATGACTTCACTGTCACATGGCCAGATGATACAGTCATATTGTAACCTCTCACCTCAGCTATGCTATAATTGTATGTACCGTTAGGAACGCTGAATGTTATGGTATCAGACGATGATGAAAGCATATCGCCATTCAGATCAATAGACCATGTTGTTCCAGATGTTAGACCAGTTTCTGTGAAAGAAACAGTATAATTGTAAGGTTTGTAAAATACGTATACAACCATATTGTTGTCTCTTAGATCAAGTGTGAAATTGGTTTTTACAGGAACATATCCTGCTACATGATCAGGGGTGAATGTTACATTCATAAACTGACCGTTTGTTTCCTGGTAGACAATGTTTCCTGTGCCAACCATGTTTTTGTAGTCCGCAGTGATACCCCATTCTGAGCCATTTGGCAATCCTTTTTCAATAAACGTAACTGTGGAAAATATCCACCTGTGGGTCAGTGGATAATAATCAATGTTTGACCCGTTCACAATTTCAGACGTAGAACCAATGCCATTTACACCGGTCCCGGTGTAATTGCTCCAGTAGTTTCCGCCAATGGGAGGAGAAATGTCCCAAAAAGCAAACGACCCGGAAGCTATCTCAACACTACTGAAATTGATGAAGTTATTGTGGTATATTGTTACAAAGCAATTGTCATAAGTGGAGAAATCATCATAGAGGTATAAAGCAACTGAAGTGTTCTCAATGGTATTTGCAAAGAATGTGTCATTATATGGGTAACATGTATAAAGAGAGTCATTGTCGTGGTTCAATATATTCCCGTAGATCTGATTAACATATGACTCATATAGATAAATACCGTAATGGGACGCATCTATAATGTCATTGTATATTGCACCGTGAGAGTAACAGCAGAGGTATATGCCATATTTGCTGTTCTCAATTGAATTATCAGATATATATGATCCATGGGAATATTCAAAGTAAATACCAACATCTGAGCTATTGATAGTATTCCCGCTAACATAGATGTCATTTGTGCAATAGAAATACATGGCATATAATTCACTATTATTTACAAAATTGTTTTCTACTTCTGAATAGGAAAATGTGTCGTAAACCGTAAATGCGTCACATCTAAGAGATCCCAGGACCCTGTTATCTGAGATGTTAAAGGAAGCAGCATTTTCTATGTAGACCATGCATTGTGAATTGTTATATAACCTGTTATTTGTGACAGTAACCTTTAGCGCTCCGCAAAGGGAGTAAATAGGAATATTTGAATTGTAAAAGCTAGTTCCATTAATAGCCAGGCTATCCAGGGGGAAATCATAAATGTAAACATCATAGGCAAAGTTGTTGAAAACATCATTATTAAGTGATATCTGGCCTGACTTCTGGCTGTACTTAGACTCATACATGTAGAAAGCGTAGGAATCTCCACCTTTGGGAGCTTCTATTTTACTATTGTTTACAGTGATGGAACCGAAGAAACCATTAGTGGTGAATGGCATGTAAGTTGTGTTTGATTCTTCAATTATGTCTCCTGTCAAATGAATTGATGCTCCATCCCTGATAAAAAATACATCCCTGGATGAATTAAAGTAGGAAGAATAAGCAGAAAATGAACCACCATCCGCATAAACGGCATAATCTACGGATTTGAAAGTGCTGTTGTATGCAATTACAGAGGATTCTGATAATGAAATGTCACTGCAATCAGTTGTCTGATTCATTGAGTCATTAATAAGATCTATGCCTGTCGATTTGTATAAATGAATGATGCAATCCTCTGATTTTGAAAAATAAGAGTTTGCTATTTTTCCATTTTGGGATTGGTCTATATACGTATAATCCTGGTTAACTGTTATGCTGGAATTGGAAAGGCTAAAATTAGAATCAGAAGAAAAGTACACAGGATAGGTCCCATTGGAAACTTTAATATCTTCAATATCAGCGTGACTGGAATAACAGACAAACAGTGACTCATAATTATGGAGAAACGTGACATTGTTAACGAATAAATTATTTGAATTGAGGTCCAAAAAGCCATAATAACGAGAGTCATTAAACACGCTGTTTTTTACAACTGCATCATTACTTCCCACAAGATACATCCCCTCATAATTGTTTGATAAGATATCATTATTGATTTCCAGATTGTGGGCGTACTGGGACAGAATGCCAAACGACGATGTTCCATTCACCAAACTATTTTCTATCTCAACATTATTCGCGTAGTCTATGTAGATTCCGCATTTTATCTTTCCTTGGAATCCAAGATTTTCCATGGAGACATTGTATACGTAATACAAATCGAACCCCTTGCATGCATCCATTACGCTCAAGTTAGAAATTCTTACGTTGCCAGCATTATCGAGATAGAACGCAACCTTCCCTGTGCCGTTTATCATATAACCATTACCGTTTATTATTGCTCCGTTGAACATATCAGTTAATGAACCAACTATTTCAGATGTGAGAGTGTATTTATCTCCACTCTTGCTCAAAGGCGCTCCTGGAGTAAATGTACCATTGGGGTATATAACAACGTTTCCGGCAAAGGGTGTAACATTTGGACCAATGTAAGGAGTATAATTTATATTCGCACCCTGAATTTCACCTTGCCCGAATAGACCAAGAAATGACACTATTAGTAAAGCTGTCCCGGCGATTATAACCAATTTTTTAAACACGAAAAGATGAATTTTTTCATATATTAAAATAAAATGTAGTTAATTGTATTACAAAATGACCATGGTAATATTTAAAAAAAAGACAAAAATTCTTAATATTTCTTAAACCAAATGCCAAATTCAAATGATTGTATTAAAATATTAGCTCAACAACTGAACAAATTGTTAATTCTACATGACCGATCATCATTTCTTCATTGACATTTCTCTGATCAGGTCCCACTGATCCTTATCTAAAGAAAGGAAATCGTTGAACTGCCCAGCACCTTTCAACCATTCTCCGCCATCTATGGTAACTACCTCACCATTTATGTAATCAGCATAATCGGAAACAAGAAATGCAGCAAGGTTTGAAATTTCCTCCATTCTTCCGGTTCTTCCAAGCGGAATTCTATCAATGATCTTATTTTCCATGTCCTGAATAGGAAACAAGTTCCTCTTTGTTGCTTCTGTCGGAAAAGGGCCTGGAGCTATGGCCACATGCCTTATGCCATATCTGGCCCATTCAACGGCAAGAGATCTCACCATTGCAAGAACACCAGCTTTGGCGGCTGCCGATGGAACAACAAATGCAGAACCAGTCCAGGCGTACGTTGTGACTATGTCAAGAACAACTCCTTTCCTTGAATTGCTGATCCATCTCTTTCCCATATTCAGTGTCACGTAGAAGGTACCATGGAGAACAATGCCCACAACGGAATCAAACGCATGGGGAGACAATTTTTCTGTTGGTGATACGAAATTTCCAGCAGCATTGTTCACAAGGATATCTATATTTTTCATATTATCAAGAAAATAATCAATAGCTTCATTGATCTGATCCGTGTTTCTGACATCGCAGGTGTGAAAATAGGCTGTTCCTCCCTTGTTTTTGATAAGATCAGCTGTTTCTTTTAGTTTAATTTCCCGTCTCCCAAGAACAGCAATTGATGCACCCATATCACTGAAATGCTGCGCCATAGCTCTACCAATGCCACTGCCACCACCCGTTATGAGAATGTTTTTTCCATCCAGAAGTCCACGAAATGTCATATTGCTGTGAGGATAAGTCAAGATATAAAATAAGTATCGTATTTGGAAGAGTGATGGGATAGTTTTCCCATCTATGAAAGTTTCGGAAAAACAAAGAGATACATTATTATTTCCTGCGTCAATTCCGTAGAATGGAGTTTAAAGCCACTCTTGTTACATGGGAAGAAATAGAAAAATGGTGCAAAAGGATATTCGAAAAGGTATCGTCTAATTACAAACCAGATGCAATTGTAGCTCTTTCACGTGGAGGTCTTATTCCTGGGAGGATCCTCTCTGATCTTCTTCTTGTGAAGGACCTCTATGCTGTTAAGACAGAGCACTGGGGAATTACTGCTAGTCTTGATGGGAAAGCAAAATTACAGGATTCGGGCATTTTGAATATTAATGGCAAAAGAATACTTGTGGTTGACGATATAACTGATACCGGCGAAAGTATGCTTCTTGCCCTCAAACATCTGCAGTCCATGAACCCAGTGGAGATCAAAACTGCCACCATGCTTCACATAGATCATTCCAAATATACGCCAGATTTTTTTGCAGAACCCATCAGCAAGGATAACTGGGCATGGTTTGTTTTTCCATGGAATATCACAGAGGACATATATAATCTAATCATGAAAACACCACTTAGAACAGGAACATCACCGGAATTCTTATCTGAGCTTCAGGAGAGGTTTTCTCTTGAAATAAATGAAGAGTCACTGAAGAGATATCTTGGGGTTCTGTCTGGAACAGGGAAAATAAGATATGATGATGAAACGTGGCTTATAGAGTAATAATAATATTATAATGTCTCATCTTTAGATTTTAATGATTTTTCTCTCTTTGAAAAGAATAAGTAGTAAAGGATGGGATCGAAAAGCGAAACTATTCCGGCAAAGGAAAACATGACTACATATGCCCCTATACTCATGAGGTAACCGCCAATGGTTGTGGATATTCCGTAGGGTAATCTTCTTGAAATCCCTGCTAGACTCCCTCCCCTGGCTCTCTCTGAAGAATCAAAAATGGTCATCTGAAAGCTCTGCCTAATGGGAAGGGCCATCTGATATATACCTGTCCTGGCAATATAGAGAGCTCCAGCAAGGAATGGTGAAACAAAGGGGATAACCACGAAAAGGGCAGATCCAAGCGTCCTGAATACCGTGATGGCATTGACGCTTCCAAGGATTCTCTCAAAGAACGGGGAAAAGATAATACCAATTCCAGAAACTATATAAGATATTGTAAATATATCTGATATTTCCGAAACCTGAATACCCCTTGCCTTAAAATATAGAGACATCAGGGGAGTGACTACGCCAAGACCAAGGCTTCCCATAAGGCCAGCAAAGCTCACCATGAGAATGTCACGACCCGATTTCATGGGAAGAATCTCCTTTTTCTCCTCTTTTTCAGGTTTCCTCCTCTCCTCCTTTATGTAAAACATGAAGATTATTGATACTGCTGTTAAAATGACGGCTATTAAAAAGAGATATGTAAAATACAGTTTGGTGACATTCTCAAGGAAAGTTGAGGTCCCTCCTCCGAGAACGGCACCTAAGATAGATATAATTGTTAGCTTTGAATATATTCCTGTGCGATTAATGGTAACGTTATCAGCGACAAGAGCGTTCATGACCGGTGCCACAGGGCCACCTCCCGCTCCTCCCCCAACAGCACTAAATGAGAGACCGAATATGGAAGTGGCGAATAGGATATAGAAGTTTGATGATGTCAGGAAAATTATGAATGCCACCGCTGGGAGACCTGACATAAGAATGAGGGAGAAT
Organism: Thermoplasmata archaeon; assembly: GCA_021826835.1. Next base: position 6,675 of record JAKAYH010000113.1, read on the forward strand.
TTCTTACTGTATAGATCTCCAAGGAATCCCGATACTAGGACGTATATCGAACTGAAAACCGTTGCCGCTAGGGAATAAATTCCAACATCAATATATGAAAAGTGATTATGGTAAAGAAATAGGGGAACAAGAAATGAGGTGTATCCTAGGTAGAAACTTCTTAATCCTCTGGACATGGCTATTATAGGTATAGCCTTCATTTATTGTGCATTACATTGAGGTATTAAAATTAGTTTAACATTGAAATAACCTTCCTGAAAAAAAGATTAAAAATTATATAGCGGTCTGATCTGTCGCACTGAGGTGTTGTTATGGTATCACTGCCGAGATTGGGAGAATACGACGACGATGATGATGACTATGACGATGATGACGACGACTCCTGAATGATCGTCATAGGAAAATAATTAATTTTTTTGTTCTTAATATTTGTTTACTGCAGATCCTGTTGAATG
>JAKAYH010000114.1 GCA_021826835.1 Thermoplasmata archaeon
CTGAAACATTTTTCACCCCCAATGGGATTAGCATATCGAATGTTAACATTTTGAGCATATTTCCCAATTTATTATTGAATTCGTTAATATCTAATGGGGTGTCTTCGAATGCATCTTCCATGAACTCTTTTATTTTATATGCAATCTTTTCTCTTACAGAGAATATATCTCTGAAATCGTTATAAGAAATCGTTAGGTAATTACCGGGTAGAGTAAATTGCAGAGAAACATTTTGTGGTATCTCGAGAAAACGTTTAATGACAAACAAATTTTCTCCCGCGGTATTCTTTTCATATTCTGTCCATCTCTTTACCCAAACGAGGTCCTCAGATGTTTCAAAAATATCATTATTTCTATTTATCATTATATCTACTGTTCTACTTTGCCCCCTGAAAAATCCCAAGGAAGATAATGTTTCCTTCCACCAGCACAGGATATCATCACGGTCTTTAATATCTCCATAGTTTTCCGTTTTAATGGTTTGAATCTCTTTATGAAAAGATATTACTTCTAGGAACATTTTGAAAGCGATTGAAGTACTATGTTTCTTCATTTCATCAAATATTTGATCTTTCATTTGGGTCCTCCCCATTCTTAGATTACATAATGCCATGAATGCTCCTAGGTGTCTTTCTATCTTGGAGGATACTGTTTCTCTTTTGCTTAGCACAGTGGCAAAATAAGGTTTTAAGTCTTCGAAACTTCCAGCGGGTTGAAGGTGCCTAACAATCTCGCTTTCAGTGTGAATTACTATTTTACCATCCATTCCTTTTCGACCTATTCTTCCATATCTCTGGTACAGATTCTCTAAATGAAGACCCGGTTCAATATGGGCCAATGTCACATCTAGATTCAGTCCCTGTTCCCCTGAATTCGTAGCAATTATAAATTTAATGTTTTTTGATTTTTGTTCACCTGATTTAGATCTTGAACTAAAACCTGTAATTTCAAATATTTCTGATCGAGAAACTTTCTTAGATAGTAGGTTAATCATTGCCTTTTCTGCATCTATTTTATGATTGAAAAGAAAGAGAGTCTTTTTATCCCACGAATTATCGAGTTTTTCAACTTCTTTAAGAATTGGTGTATCCACTATATCCAACTCAATTTTTCCTCTTATTTTCCTGAAATTAACCTGTTCTGAATCATAAATTTTCGATTTAAACACCCTATGAGTGAAATTAAAGGTTTTCAGAATACTCAATAAATCATCATTTGGAGTTGCTGATGAAAAAACAAATTTCACATTCCATCCAGAGATCCTTGAAAACAGCATAAATGCAATGATTTTTCCTATTTCCTCCTCTGTATATAGGTGATATTCATCAAAAATTATAACATCAATTTCTGAGAATATATCTGATGGAGTTCTCATTTTCTTAGAAAATTTATTATCCATCATATTTGGGGTTTGGTAAAATCCAGATAAAACTAGAGATATAATGTCCGGATTTGATATTATAATGTCAAAGTGTTGGAAACTACGCATTATTTCCACTCCTCTTTTTATCAAGTCCTTCTGACGGATTGAATTTCTATTTAAAACCTTAATCTCAACATTCGATAATGATTTATTTTTTTTAATTTCCTCCATTATATCTGCTTCTGTCTGATGAATCAGAACATTAGTGGGAGATATTATTAGTGTCTTTAATCTTCGAAATGTTAGAAAGTTACAAAAAGTTGGAAGTGAAAAAGCGAGAGTTTTCCCCGCTCCTGTTGGCGCATCCACAAATAAACAATCTTCATTTTGATTTCGGACATTTTTAATTTCAACTTGGAAAGGGTGCAATCTAATACCATTGAAAGATTCATTGGTAAGTTCCATGTATATTGGATTAAAAATGTATTTCAATGAAACACCTCACAAACTCTAGTTGTATGTATCTAACAAAGAACTGATCTCGTTTAATGGGAAGTTTCTAATAAGTACATATTGTGGAGAGTTATATTCTATAAATTTCTGTTTCGCATCCCTCAATTTCCCAAGTTTTTCCATCAGGGTCTCTCTTCCCAATATTAGGCTTAAAGTATAAGCATTCAAAGTGATATTATTAATATCTTTCAAGGCTATTTCTTTACAATGCGCCAAACACTCTTTTGTATTTCCAATCCTTATCGTAAATTCATCTGGTAATTCTAAACCATCATTCATAGACATCGTCACAAATACGAATTCATTATCTGGGGCCAACCCCTGCCTTTTATTCCAGTTTCTAAATGACGCCCTAGCAGATTTTCCAATAGCATTTGTATTTACGTATCCTTCTGACGAAAAGTTCGTGGCAATGTCAAAGACTTTGGTTTTGACTATGTCTCTTCTCGGAATAGCTACTGATGCTAAGAGTCCTATATCTATGATCTGTTCATATTTGGGTCTATGCGAACTATATCCAAATTTAATAAATTTTAGACCCAAGGACTGGTTAAATGCATACAGTAGAGCTAAATCCCCTATCCATGTGGAAGTCACAGTCGCACCTGCAGCGCCAGAATCTATTTTACTTCTGTAGTAAAGAGGAGACAATAATCTCATTGAAAAAGCTTTCACTCCTCTCCTTCCTCCGATAATGGTTCTTCAGCTTCCTCTTTCCGTGGTTTCTTTCCTTTTACTTTTTTTTGCTGTTCCAAGATTCCGGAAAATTTAATTAATTCATGAGTGTCTTCTTTAAGTTTCTGGTAAACGCTCTCAAGGTCACTCTGTTCTGAATTGAAAATTTTATCCAAAGTTGTTTCCATTTCCTCTCCATGAATGACATGAGATGGCTTACATTTCATTATTGCTTCCAGCACTACTTCGTTTAGTTTATTTTTTATCTTTGAGGATTCAGCGTAACCCTCGTCAAGGGAATCCAAAATCGTCTCTCCAAATATATTTGTAATTGTAAACGAAGTAATTGGTAATTCAGATTTCCCCGAATAAATAGCAACGATGTTATTTTTGACATTAGGTCCGGTAATCGATGTTTGGGCACCGTATGTTCTTTCTTTTAAACAGAGCAGAATGTGGATCAAAGATTCAGGTGTTGGATTATATAAAGTTATAAATGACGGGAAGAATGAGCCAGGACAAATATACTCGGTGTTAAACAAACTGGATCTTAATTCAGTTTTTCTTCTATCCCACATCGTTCCAGACTCCGAAAGTGCGTTGTGTGTCAGTTTCTTTGTTATTGTTTCCTTGTTTCTGATACTATAGGAACTGCTATAGAAAACCTTGGAAGGAAGCATTGCCTGCCCCGCTTCTCCTCCTTCTACCACACTATCTCCGAAAATAACCGAATTTGGGTTGTCAAGGAACTCCTTTTTGGACACGCTATTATATTCATAATGTGCATCTACTAGCCCAAATGCTCTGCATAACTTTAGGCCCATCAATTTTTCCTTTGACTTAAACTTTCTAGCAGGGATTTCCACAATTTCTTTTTGGCCGTATTTCGGACCTTTTATTATTTGAGACACCGTTGATTCTGGATCATCGCTTCTATTAATTAGTGGAGCAATTGTCTCCCTCAAAACATATATTGTGATGAATCTCGGCTTGTTCTGTGCTAATGCAGGAATTTCATTGTCATTACTCAACGCAAAATACTCTTCACCCAGTTTTTCTATCAAAACTTTCCTCATATCATTGTTCATTTTTTTCTACCTCCATATTTATTTTTTTGGCTTTTAGTTCATCCCATTTAGCTACATTATACAAAATTGCGAACTGTGCAATTATATCCTTTCTATGTTCGGGTCCCGGAATTGAATTTTTAAATTCAAGTCTCATTAATTTGACAAAATTGCTAGAAAATCTTAAGGAACATTCCAGTGCCTCTTTTCTGGCATAATTCATTCTTTTAGCCCTTTCCCAAATCCTTCCGGAGATGATTTCAGACAGTTGGGCATCCTCCTCTTTAAGGTTCCTAATATATATCTCCAATGCTAATCTTATGATCTCAGTATGATCATTGTTTGTCTTCGGTCCTTTTGTTGATATACAGCAAGCCTCTTTCACCAATTCTTTCATATTCATTTCATATTCCTCCTTAGAGTATTTTTTTACATATTCTTCTATACCTCTGACAATTTCACGATCTAATTGTATCTTTCCTGAAGCTATAGTATTTCCCCAAAAGGATGTGTATAGCCCCCTTTTACTTCTCAATAAATTAGATATTACAAAAGTCACTCCTTTTCTTTTCGGGTTAATCCTGCTGATTTCGTCAATCAATTGTAATAAATTTAATTTAGATTCAAGTTCATCAAGTCTAACTTCATTTAATTCCAGTTCTGAGATCCAAGATCTTGAATTTTCCCAAGAAAATATTGGTTTGGATGCCGATACATTAGAGGATAATGGCGACAACTTTATCTTTAAGCCTGTTTTTCTGATAATTTTTAGAATCCCATAAATAAGGTTGAATTCCTTGTCTTTTTCAGAACTTGTTTTAGTTTTTTTAGGTTTTTCAATGAAAAAAATTGTATAAAAATTTAGTTCCTTTTGTGTTTTTCCAATTCTCATCTTCAAGCTGAGTTTATCATTTTGAATTGATACTTCATCTGGCGAGGTTGGATTAACACCAAAGTCTATAAGGCTTAAAACATCGCTGACTTTCACAGGTACGAGATAATCACCAAAAAATGTTATAAGCGATAAAGATTTATTCCTATCTCCGCCCATTTCTTTCTTCCTCAATAGATTTTCTTTGTTGCAATAGATGCAAATTCTTCCATTAAACTTATCTCCATACACTAAAGAAGAAACTTTAAGGCCAGTTCCTGCTGTGGCATTATAACCAAATACATTTTCATCTTTTAATGAAATATTAGAGAATGCACCGCATTGTATGCACGAATCTGATTTATCAGGAATTTCTAGTTCAACAGGCACTTTACCCAAAGCTCTATCGAAAAATTCAGAATAATTCGGATTTAGGTTTGTTCCAATGGATTTTTTCATCATATAGGAAATATTTTTGAGCGATTGATCTAAGTAAGACTTTAAATCTTCATTCTGCTTAGCACAGTTTACGGCATAAGCGATAGAGAATAGAGTTTTAAGAAATATCAAGTCTTTACTTGGTTTATTATCTAGATAACCATCTACTATGCTTTTAAGATTCTGATTTTTGGAATCCACATTAAAAATATTTTCATCCTTCTCATATTCTATTCTTCTAGCAGCAGATACCAAGACGCACAAATCATTCTTATCTGTAAGTGAATCTGCTTCATTTACATCTGCTCTTTCATACTTAACTATTAATTTATCCTTCACCATTTCAATGGGAAAACCAGTTAATCTTATTCTTATATCCAGCCCACTGTAAATGGAATCAATTTCTTTCTTCCCTAGATAAATTAGTAACTTCCCGTTAAAATAATCCAAAAATTCCATTATGACAAGAGGAGTAGGTTCCAGCAATTCTGCAAATCCAAGTTTCAAGGAATTACTTCCAGGTTTGAATGAATCAAACATTTTTAAACGAGAATTCTTTTCTTCATATTCACGCGTCATTTTTTCATTAAATTTATTCTTAATATTGTCCAACTTTTGTTTAGATATTTCGTTCCCTGCGTATATGATACTGTTTTGAGTTTCGACTATGATATCTTCTTTTCCTATTTCCTTCCGAGCAATCTCTTTCAACGAATCCAATAAGAGAACCTGTGGCAAATCTGCAAATTTCAAAGAATGGATCTTTTCATTAAATGGTTCCGTCTCTAAAATTCTGCTAATTTCTAAGAACACCTCATTATCATCACATGACTTCTTAATTCCCCCAACTTGATCTCCTAATTGGGTAAACGAGCTCAATGTTGCAAGCTGGCTTTGATCCTTATTTCTTTTATAAGTATTAGCTTGTTCCATAGTCCTATTTTCTGTTCGAAGAATTAAGTAACATAAATCATCCCACCAGTCATAATTGTTTCCATAATTATCTAAATAATAACTGCAAATTTTAATTATGTCCTGTTTATTAGTTTCTAAGACTTCACTTAGATTTAATGCACCATGGAATCCTTCATGAAAGAGTTTGTCTGAATCGTGAAAGCAAACAGAAGCGAAAAAAAGACGTACATATTTCTCCAATTCAGGAGAAGTACTATCCAAATCAGCCCCTTTTCCAATCATATATCTTTCTAGGAATTTCCCACCTAGCACTGACGCGTTTAATACGTGGACAAAATAAGTAATATCAGAGTACTCTCTCAGTACACCAGATGAACCACCTTTTGCGGGGATAATCGTATAATCTTCGATAATATTGGTCATAATTCCTCGTACGGGATATTCATTGAAAGGCAGGTCTCCTTTATTCTCCTTTGGAGAGAATAGCTCTTGGAAACACTTATTGAAAAGTTCAGTCTTAAAGATTTTGGAAAACCTTATATCAATGTTTTCCTCCATCTATTTCTCACCGTTTTTAACCGATTTTTCTTCTTCCAAAAATCCAAATCCCATCTGAGTCTTCGACCCGACACCTACATTCAATAGCACTTCAAGTAATTCGAAGTCGGCACTTATTACAATCTTTATCATTGTACAAGGAATTAAACCATCTTTGATTTTTACCAATTTATTCTTTTCGCTTAAGATCTTTAAAAAATTTACATATCCTTCTTTACCAGTAGCTGCTTTATATTTATTTCTGATATTTTCAACAAGTTTCTCCTGGAAATCGTTGTCGTTACCTGTCAAATATTTGTTATTATTTTTAATTACAACAGGCCCCTTTGATACCAAAGTTACAACTTCCGCGCTAGGTTTTATTTCCTTCGTATAAATTGAAAATATTTTCAGGGTGTATGAACCAATTGAAAGTTTTCCTTCTTTTGATAATGCAATAGAAATTTCTGAAATTATTCCAGAGTTGAGACTAGAAAGAAGTAGGATGTATCTTTCAGCCATAATACTATCTTTCGTAAATTCCCTCTTTCCACCCGGAAGTAATTCACTCATGCAAAAAGAGGGAGCTGAATCTTTTGAATGAATCTGTTCAGCTAATTTTGGGTCGTGGGTCTTTATAACATTTAATAGTGAAGAATATAATTCATAAGAATGGTTGTATGGAATTGGAATTCCTCCCCCATCAAGATTGATGAGCAAATGCATAAGTTAGTAATCAGGTAGATCG
>JAKAYH010000115.1 GCA_021826835.1 Thermoplasmata archaeon
AGATTTTAGCTATACGGGGGTTTTGAGAAATGTAACCTTGGAAATCATAGGAGGAAGCAGAAATATGAACTGGCTTACAAGATACTTCGATGAAATAGCTAGAATAACAGACGAATACATATCCGGCGTCTTGTTTGGCAGAAAAATTGACTTCAATATACCAGAAAATGCGGTTAAACTTAGTAATTTCCAGCTTCTTGATTTCATAGTTACAATTCTGAGAAAGGAGATAACACACTTTGTTTCGAAAAAGAAAACAGTGAGTTCTACGATGGTTGACTGGGTATCGCTGTCAACTTATCGCGAATTGAAGATTACAATTGAAAGATCGCTTGAAACAAAAAAATGCATTTATCCTTATCTTGATTTTGGGCCAAAAGGAGGTTTAGAAAGGCGTTTCGCTGAATTTGTGCTGGAAAAAGATTCAGGAGTGATAGCTTATGTGAAGCTTGATCAATACGTTCACAGGTTTTATATTTCATATCTTGACAGTAAAGGGTTCATTGGCAGATATTATCCTGATTTTCTGGTGAAGACAAGAGATACAATGTTCATAGTAGAAACCAAGTCAGAGAAGGATGCATATAACGATCTTGACGTTAGGGCTAAGATGAATGCAGCTCGTCAGTTTTGCCTCAGTGTATCTGGTGCGAGTAATCATCCAAAAGATCAACCTAAAAACTGGAGGTACATATTATTGCCTGAAAATATTGCAAATCAACTAGAGGGACATAGTTTCAAGTCAATAGTCGATCGCGCTGAATCATTCATGACCAATATTGATTGGTCAATCAATTAACGTATGCATATTTTTTGTAATATTTATCTCGTTAATCATTTTCTCTACAAGAACTGATTGTTATATTTATGGAATAGAATACGACAATCGAGCGTAACTGATCTATTGTGCGTTATGTTTTGGAATATAAGAATTATACCTTCAAGATTCCATAAACACAACATTTGAATCAACAATAAGCATCTCAAAAAGAGTTATGGGTAAATCGAAACGAGTTAGAATTATTCGGACTTTTTTCAGATTTAACGTGGAATCAATTAAGTTTGAAAGTGCCATACAATATACGATTCAATGAGAAAGAAATTAAAACGTTTCCGCAGATTTGTTCTGGAACATCTTTGCACAAATGAAATTTTATCTAATATATAAAAAATTAAATACCAAATCTCTATTAATAAAGATGGTTGAAGAGTCGGAAGAACCAGAATTAAATGCTGAAGAAGAGTCTGAAGATGAGATCTATACTGGTAAGAAAATATTTCCATTACATTCAAATCCCGAGGTTCGTTCGTTATTAGAAGATGAAAAAGACGGTAGCCTGATTCTACAACCCGATTTTCAAAGATACTCAGTTTGGGACATCAAAAAAGCATCAAGACTAATTGAATCAGCTTTATTGAATATACCTATTCCGACTATATATACTGCAGAAGAAAAAGATGGAAAAAAGGTCGTAATAGATGGTCAACAGAGACTTTCCTCCTTCTTCTTTTTCATTAATGGAAAATTTGGAGACACGGAATTCAAGCTAAATGGGATGAAGGTTTTAACTGACATTGAAAACAAAAGTTTTAAGGAATTGGATAAGGAAATGCAATGGAAGATCAGAAAATACCCTTTGCATGAAATAATGTTCAAAAAGGAGTCGGATTCTGAATTGAGATATGAGATATTTGAACGGCTCAACAGTGGTTCGGTTCAACTTAAACATCAAGAAATAAGAAACTGCACTTTTCGTGGCCCTTACAATGAATTATTAAAGGATCTTGCGAAAGACAAAGAATTTATGAAATTACTAGGTCTAAAAAAGCCACATAGTAGGATGAGTGACATTGAACTAGTTCTTAGATTCGCATCATTTTTCCATAGAAATTATCTTAATTATGAATCTCCAATGAAGGCATTTCTCAGTAAAGAAATGAGCACATATCAGAACATATCAATGGAAGATGCAAGGAATCTAAAAGAAGGTTTCAAAAAGGCGGTTTCTTTGATTTCATCCATGTTTGAAACAAATGCATTTAAACGTTTCAACATTGGGGACAAATCTGATAAAAATGGAAAATGGGGGACAAAATTTAATCACTCTTTGTTTGACGTTACTATGTGTTTGTTTTCAGTAAAAGACAAAAATGCTGTGATGAGAAACCTTGACAAAATTAAAGAGTCAATAATAGTGTTGATGACTGAAAACAAAGATTTTATTAGATCAATTGAGATTTCAACAAGTCGAAAGCAAGCTGTCGTTACTAGATTCAATCTGTTGAACCAGGAAATTGATGAAATATTGGGATATGAACCAAGAGAGCCAAGACTGTTCAGCAAAAGTTTGAAGGAAGAATTGTACAATATCAATAAAACGTGTAAGATTTGTGGAAATGAAATAGCATACATTGACGACGCTCATGTTGATCATATAGAGCAGTACTGGAGAGGTGGGAAAACTATCCCAACAAATGCCAGATTGGTTCATAGATTTTGTAATTGCACAAGACCTAGAGATCAATAGTTTTTTCCATCTCTTAAAATTTGAGCAATTAAAACATAATTCATTTTTTATGCTTTCACCTGAATGCATATCGGAACTAATATTATAACGAGAATAAAGATCAATATCTCCTTCGATGTCGATCTCATGAGCTTGTTGAACAGGGTTTAAGGAGTGTTCAGTCATGAGCAATGTTTTGGTATGAAAGCAAACATTGATTTGTATATTACGATAGATGGATATTCCTATTTATTTTCCAAGTGTGAACTCTGATGTATTAAAACTTGATGCTCGAGCTGCTCCTCGTTTATTAACACAATAAGACTTTTCAGAAAACTGATCAAACCATCTGATTGGTGAATACGAGATTTCATCAGGGTAAAAGTACCACTTTGCAAGAATTTCCTACATGCGGATATATATCTTTTTCTGGTATGTGTTTTAAATCCTAGAGAGATATGTATATTCAATAGAATTTGAAAAATTTTTCTGATTTCATTAAAATGAACAGTATTCCAAGCTTCTCATCAATATTAAAGCAATAGCATTGTTTAAAGAATTTTATTCATATTCTGTGCAGATTAAGTAAAACCTTTGTTTACTCTTTTAGAATGGGCATCTTTTCCTTGATATCAAGCTCAAATGTTGTTCAAGATTTAACAGATCTTATGAAACATGATCCTTAGGTAATTTATGAAAGGTCAGCATATTAATTTTAACAGGATCGAAACGAAAGGCACAATCACTCTATCGGACCAAGAAATTTTAGCATATCCATTCCAGCTTTTGTGATTTGCACTTCTTTTGATCTACCCTTACTCTCTATTTCTATAAGTTTCCAATCCTTCATCTTATCTAGATAATTATTATTTAAACTAGCATAATAAGCTTGGGTTTTGTGTTCACCATTCGACTTAATAAGTTTATTTTCGACAGCGATCTCCATAAGTTGCTTCTTTTTGATCTTACCACCTCGTTTAGATATCAGATGAAGCAATTCTATCAGTTCAGGTTTTGGTTGCTCAATATGATATTCTGGAAGAAATTCAATACTCTTAAGACCCACAGATATTGGCTGTGTTATCTCAGGTTTTACGTTATAATCTACAGGCACCGCGTAATAGGGTGTAATGCTTGTAAGTTCTCCGAATATGCTTGCGATTAACATTCCTGCTATGGCTTCAATTTTAGATCCTGATGCTACATTTATGAAAACATCGTTGTTTTTTTCCTCTTCAATTATTTCTCTTATTGCTCGTAAGACATCATATAAATCAATTATGTTGCACTCCTTTACTTTTGTTTCGATACCAAAACTAACAAGAATCTTTTCAACTTCAATCCTAAATGACTTGGCATGATCTTTTTCTCGATCATTAAATGCCAAAAGCCACACGCGATCCGCCTTCATTTGTTGAGCCGGAATTGTGATTCGATCGAGTTCATATCCTGCTGGCGCGATGTGTATCCTGAGACTTACTCCATTTAACATAGTCTTACAAGGTAACATTATTAAGAATATTAAATTTACTAAAATAATAATGTTTAATAATTAATTAAAAATCTGGAAGAATGGTGCAAACTGGTGTGCAAAAAATGTCCTTTGACAGTGGAATTGAAGGTGAATATGAAGATTCGCACATCATAAATGCAGTCTATTCTTTCTTCAACAATTGCGATTTCATTTCAAATAACAGTAATTATAATAAAAATACATTTTATGACCGGACAGTTAGTGGTAGGAATCCAAATTTTCCAATTCTGCCAATTGGTTTAATTCCAAGACTTGAATACTCAAGGAAACATTTAAACTTTATTTCCTCACAATTTAATCGACCTTACATTATGTTGAATCTCGATCTGGTGGAGCGGCTCTCTAATAATGGCATTACTGCTCATGATTTTTACCCATTCGGAAATATCATCACTACTTCAACGATACATGATGACAATCTTTGTAATTACAACATTGAGCGTGAGATCAAAATAATTAAAAAGTTTGAGCCTGCTTGGCACATTCCATGTGACTATCCTGTATATACCGAAGATTGTGATGAAGGAAGGAAGTGGTTCATAGATGCCTTAGTTGAAGATACATTATACTTTATGGACTCTGTAAGAGATACTTCAATTGGTATTCTTCCTTTAGTTAAAGGGATAAATGAAACTGAATGGGAAATGTCAACATTTCCTTTTAAAGAAAGAGGGATCAGTCATTTCGCTTTCTATGCTGAGCAATATTTCGGTAGTAAAAAAGGAAAAAATGATAATCTCATGATTGAGCACATACGATGCTTGGTTAGCACATGTGATGTAGATTATCTGTTGTTGATTGGGTATCAATCTTCTTTTAGATTACAAGGATTTCCTCCAGAAGTTCAAGCCTTTGCAGGGAAAAGATGGATAAAAGGTAGTAAACTTAATTCTTACACCCAAGAACAAGCCAGAGTCGAGTACCTGAATTGGGAAAGGCATTTTCATGAGCAAGATACTAAAAGACAAAGTGTTCTTAATTTAAGAGATGAAAATATATTAATGGAGGAATGTTAAATGGGAGGAGGTGGAGGAAGTGGAAGTCTATTCAGAACATATAAAGGAGGAACATATAGTCAAGGTGGTTTTTCTAAAAAAACATTTTATTCTAAAGAATCACAAAAACCTAATGATTCTGCTGAAGAGATTTTAAATAGGCATATTCAAAGCATTCGAGTTTCAAGCAATGAACGTTTGAATTTAAATGATCTCAAGAATGAGATTAGTGATTCATTGTCACAAGAAATGAGGATAAATAGAATCAATGTAATAGGATCCACTGCTAAAAATACACAGATCAAAAATCAAAAAGGAAATGATATTGATATACTAATAGAACTTGATGAAAAAGAACATGGAGAATGGTTAAAGCAAGAAAATGGGGCACGAAATTGCCTAGAAAAAGTAAAAAGAGTTATGCAAAATGATCCTCGGTTCAAAAATGTAGAAATGCATGTAGATAGAAATGTTGTGACTGTTGAAATTGGAAATAAGAAGGCAGATGTGATACCTTCATTCCCTAGTAATGATGGGGGGCACTTGATTCCTTACACATCAGGGCAGCAGAGTTGGATTAAAACAAACCCAAAACTATCCAGTAGGCTTTTTAAAAATTTAGATAAAAAGTATGATAATAAACTAAGTGAATTAACGATGGAAGTAAAATCATGGAATCAAAGAAATGGGGGGTTATTAAAATCTCATCATATTGAGTGCATGACTTATGATTATTTTACAAATAATAAATCAGAAAATGGTGAAAATTCAAGGAAAGTTAATACTAGGGAGTTTTTTGAACGAATGCGCTGGTATCTGAAGCGTCATGTAAAAGATCCTATCTATAGGGAAAGAGCAGACACATATCTTTCTGATGAAAATAGACTTAAAGTTATTGCAAATTCAAAAAAATCAACAAAAATACTTAGGCAAGCTGAAAAAGAAGCCAGAAATGGAAACGAAGAGGAATGTACTCGTCTTTATAAGGAATTTATTGGAGAATGAAAAAAATGAAATCGGAAAGAAATGAAGTTGATTTAAAATCAGGGTTGATTAATGCTGCTAAAAGAATTGAAATAGATAGTAACTATTCTGCTAGAAGGCATTTCAATGCAGGGGCATTCTTTAGAGTACTCCATTATGTTACAGGAATAGGAGCTGCGTTTCTTAGTTCAATAGCAGCTTATTCGATTTATTTCGGAGAATATATTGCTTTAAACATTGGTGGAATAACTGCTTTCTTTTCTGCGATAATCATTGCTATATTTACTGTTGTTGGTCCAGATGAACTTTCTTTTAATCACTATATTGCTGGAGGAGACTATTTATCCCTCCATAATGAAACCTTATTCCTACTTGATGTCGATGTTAATAATTCTCCAATTCAAGAAATTGAAAGAAAGGTGAAAAAACTGAATGAAACTTTGGGAAGACTCAATTCTCATTACGGCATTTTATGGACTCCAAGACACGCATTTAAGAAGGCTAGAGAAGATATAAGAAAAGGATATACTTCATATGATTCCCTAGATGAGGAAAAACGTTAATAAATGGATTTTATACAACATTCTACAACAACTTAGATTAAACATTAATAAGTATGCTTCAGTTTTGGGCACACATTACTGAACTGTTTTAGTTTTTTAATGAATTTTAAACAATATTTCCCTTTCTCTTTTTTGAAGACTTAGAATCAATTTTCATAAGCCTTTTTAAGTTTTTTCTAAGTATCCTAACTTTTATGAATATAAATATAAAATGATCAATGTAGATTAATGTAACTATTCATAAGTGCAATAAAATTAGAAAACAGGAGTCAATAAGGAATAAATATCTAAGAATTTTGATGTTTCGTCAAAATACTCTACAATTTATTGATAAAAAATTGGAAATCAACAATTTATCTGAAATCCTCAAACGATTAAGAAATAATATATAATAAAAACCTATTCCTTTATGCTAAGGGATGGATAAGGACAGGCTTCATATTGTAGAAGCGGTTATTTTCATTCCAATCAGGAAGTG
>JAKAYH010000116.1 GCA_021826835.1 Thermoplasmata archaeon
ATTCGTGCCTCTTGGACGGATCCATATCTCCAAGTTCAGAGACAAGAATCGTTGTCAGATTTGCAGCGTCCTCTTCGTAGGGTGTGTTTACTAGTAAAGTTCCAAGGATGGCTGGCCACTCTCTGGTAAAGTGATAAAACTCTACTGAAAATCTCCTGAATTCCTCCTCAGATATGTCTCCCTTGGCAAAACTATCCAGAAAAGGGTTATTTGTGGCATTATGTTTTTTCACATAGCTGTAGGTCTTTTCATAAAAATTATTTTCGTTTAATCCTTCTGACATCATAATTATAATCATGTTAAAGGTATTATAAATATGTTCCCTTCTTAATATAGTTTATTCTGAGTATGCAAATTAAAGGAATATCCTCTCTATGATATTGAGTATCTTACCTCACTTATTAAATGTACAGTTCTGTAATGTATATCTCACCTGTTTCATTAGAAATATTCGATGGGATATCTCCATTAAGAGAAGAATTGAAAGAAACATGACTTTTGCGTTCTTTTTCCATTTTGTGGAAAATGGCCAAACAAAGAATAGGATCATCACAATAAGAAAGTGAAAAGGCCTTTGTGTTTCCCGTCCAAGATTTCTCCACAGACCATCGTTTTAAGACACCGGACTGTATGTAAAAATATCTTCCAGACCTCTCCTCCAGAATCGTAATTTTCTCTGGATTGAAGAAGGTAAATTCGCCTGCTTCGTCCATCTTATTTAGATTTCTCTCTACTTTATCTCTGTCCATAAACTGCTCATAAAGCCTCAGACCGCTGCCCGAGGCACATAGAAATATAAGTTCTGTTTTGGAATAGGTACATGCCTTCTTAAGCACTCTGTCGAACCTTAAAACATCTGAAACTTCCACTTCTACAATTATAGGATTTCCATTAACAAAATAGATCAAGTCTGGCCTTGGGCCATCAACATTTTCTTCTTCAATCACTCTTATGGACTTTTTCTCAAGATATTCCCTAAAATTTTTTAATAAGGTTTTATGGACATTATGGTTCGTTTTATTTTCTTCAATTTTTCTTTCAACTAAAGTGCCACCATATCTCATAAGGCTTACCCTTATTCTTTCGCTGACAGATTCCACATCTATATTTTTTTCAATCAAAGGGGGATAGAATTCATTGACAGAGATACCCTTACCGGAGAGAAGATCAATGGCAGTTACCTTATGCGGGTGGCCTAGCATTATACTTTTCATTGCATTCTGTTTCATCTTCCTGTCTGATATCAAAGAGCATATGTCTTCTGCGTCATCTTCCGACATATTGAAACAATAGATATTCCCGCAATTAGATATGATGGAGTCCCTCAAAACTCTATCATACTGGGACAGAAACTGGGATGCGAGAGTCACATATAGATTGAATTTTCGCCCCTCACTGAGTACCTCCCCCATAAGGGAAGAGTTCAGATTTTGAGCTTCATCTACTATTATCATTGTTTCCTTCGTATTTCCATTTTTAAGTATGTCACTCCATAGCTTATTGAGTATCATTGATGAGAGCACTCGACTCTGTTGAATTGACATCTTTGTTTTTGACACATCAATTATTACCAGTCTGGACCCCTTTGAGATTTCATTAGCCAGGTTAAATGTCTCCTGTTTCGATGAAATGAAATTCGAAATATCTCTATCAGAAATTATAGGAAGGAGTTTATTTACAGTACTCATTGAATATTCAATCCAGGAATCCCACTTTTTAACAAGATTTGAAATCACCGCCTTTGTCTCTTCTGCAGATTGTTCCTTTAAATTTTGCATCTTTTCCCTGTCGATGAGTGTGTTGAGGAAATCTGATAAGGTTGCCCCCTCATTTTGCGCTACAATCTCCCTGAGAATCGCTGTGAATATTGTTTGCAATCTTGGCCCCCAGGTTCCACCTGAAATTGAATTTTCCTGAGAAAAGATCTGAGATATTAGATACATGGAAATAGGTGAATCCGAAGCACCTGAAAGTACATTCATCCTTATACCCAGGCCATCGTTTCTTCCCGGTGAAAGATAAATCAGCTCCCTATTTCTGCATAAATCCACTACCTGGCTAGACAGAGTCCCATGAAAGTCTACTAAAACAAAGTTAATCTGGCTTTCATCACTTAATTGCATTACTAAATTCTTGATTAGGTTAGATTTTCCAGTGCCAGTCCTTCCTAGTATTAAGGAATGGAAAATGGGACGACTTTGCTGGAGTATCCCTTTATTCTGAGATATTTCCATATCTCTTGATTTCGAACCGATGGAGTATCTGAACGGCAACTCTTAGGGAAATCTGCTCATTAGATTTAATTTTTCTATGATATCCATATATTTCCACACATCTCCAAACTCTACGAACGGCAGTGATACCACGAACACTTTTTTTTCATTTTCATATCTTAAAATAGCGGGTCCAAATTCTGAAGCGAGAAAAACATTCCAGTCATTGATCCTTGTGATCTCTGAGAAAAGATTGCCATGCCCGTTAAACCTGTAATACAAATTCTTGAGGCCTGTATTCTTCAAAGCATAATCTAACCATAAATAGTCACCGTAAATATTTCTGTATATTTCGATTTCGTGTATGTTATTGAAATTTCCATGAGAGTCACCATAGTAGTCCCCAATTCTGACATTATTCATTGGCGACCATGACATCCTGCCAATTCTCTCTTCCTCAAACCATCTCCAGGAATCCCTATTTATGTAGTGTGACAGTTCATAAAATCTCTTATCCGAATTTCTGATCTTAAAATTCCTGAATATATCATTTAGCATCTCCGAAAAATCAGAATTCGATCTGAGTTCTACTGTTACCCCTCCTGATGAAATGCTTGCAGCAAAACGATCTCTATAATCCTTGCCATAGAATATAGGGTAATTCTTACCGTTAATTTCAACATGGTTTCTCCATATGTTGGAGTAGGTTTCAGAGGAATTTTTCATCAGATTCTTAGGGAAACCATAATAATACCAGTCCATGAAGAACTCCTTTGCTGAAAAATTAATGTTCTCATAGGAAAAATTCTGAACCACTGTAATATGCCTTGCATCATCTTTTCTCAAAAATATCTTGCTATCTTCGTAAGGAAAAAGATATGGTTCAAAAGGTAATTTAAAATCATTAAAATCATGAGGAGAAATTTCTTCAATCACTGCTCTTCACCCGATTGGATAAGTAACCTATTCCGTCAGATTCAACTTTGACCATGTCGCCCTCCTTTAAAAACGGAAACTTTCCGGAATTTGCAACACCAGATGGTGTCCCGCTAAGTATTATGTCACCTGGGATTAATGTAATATATTTGCTGATGTAACTAATCATTTCTGGAAATGAAAAGATCATATCATCCGTATTGCCGTTCTGCCTGATCTCTCCGTTTACATGAGTCCTTATATTGAATGATTCCTGATCTCCACAATACACAGTGGAAGAAATGGGAAGAAATGTGTCAGATGCCTTCCCCATGATCCAGTTTTTTCCTAATCCTTCAGAAAGCTGATTCTGTATGTCCCTTGAACTAACATCATTGACCACTGCATATGCAGCAATAGAATGGGTGGACTCCTTTGTGTTTGCATCTTTTAATCTCTTCCCGATGATGGCTGCTATCTCTCCCTCGTAATCCAGTTTTTTTACAGATTTAGGTTTGATTATTTCAGAATTATAACCTGTCAGGGATGTAATAAATTTTGGAAAGAAATAAGGAAAATCTGGTGTTTTCTGGCCAGTCTCCCCAGAATGGGATCTGAAATTAAGCGCAGGACACAGTATTTTAGACGGAGTAACCGGTATAACCGGTTCAGTCGATTGATCCATATCTTTCCCGTCGCGTTCGATTTTTTGTATTAGACTATCATAATTAGAGTAAAATTGATTGATTGAAGTATCCAGTTCAAGACATTTTTTTTCTCCACTGTTATTGATGCAACAAAATAATTTTCCGCCCTTTTTATAGAAACTAATTTGCATGAACGTGTATTATTTAGGGATATATACGTTTTGATGGCTTCCGTGGTACTGGCTATATATGGAATAATTAGTTGCAAACCACATGAATGGCAGTGATACCCCAAGAAGTACCAATGAAAAAATTTCCTGTGTGGTTAAATTATAAATGGGCCATATCAGGTGTTCAGTTACTACAGAATAGTAAAGTGCAATGACAAATATTATGGGGAACATGCCTGTCGCATACTCTAATGCTATTATCCTGCTGGATCTGTTCAATCCAGATAGGATTATTGCAAATAGGAATCCGTTGAAAACAGATAAAAGACCCATTATGGAATATAGCACACCGTTGTTTACTGTATGTTCCAGTACGGATGGCCAGTACCAGATAACCATTAAAATGAGCATTACAGGCAATATAATACCTAACTGCATGTTTCCAACATTAATTCGCACTCTCAAAAATCTGAAAACATTAAAGAAAATATAACTTGATATTACAAAGACTCCGACGCTGGTACCAAAATAAAAGAATAGGTTTGCTTCGAGATTGTATAATGTACCGATAGTAATGAATATTGGAATAAAGAGTATAAAAAAAATCGATGAAATTATTTCTGCAAAAGTCGTTCCACTTGAATTTAATAAATGCTCAAAAAATGAGTTATTTCCATGTTTTTCCAGGTAATGTATCACGATGAATGTCATAAGTGATAATAGGAGGCTTTCAAGTATTACTGGAACTGATACAATACCAAGAATCTCTGCACCTATTGCAGGGATGATCGAAGTGGTGGTTTCACATTGGCAGGAAAGAATTGAAAAAGACATTGATGCCAGTCCGAGGGTCTCTGCACCCTTATTTTTACTATTCCCGGCTATCTCTATAATTTTTCTGGAATTTTCCATCAAGAGAAATCCTAGAAGAAGAATGATTATTGCAAATTGAAAGCTGATGCTCAGGATAAAAAACCTTTGAGAAAATATAACGATACCGTTCTGGAAAAATATTGGAAGCCCTGATAACCTAACATCATCTGAGATATTAGCCACCAGAATATAGTTAATCTTCTGTATTGAATCGTATCTAAGTAAGGACGCAATAAACATCATGACCACACCATAGAAGATGTATGCGATTCTGAATGCTCTTGCACCTACATTTTCTATTATATAACGAATTCCCAGTATGAAGGCAAGAATTTGCACAACCATCACTGGAAATATTGAAAAATCCAGGAATAACGAGATCAGGTCAGCAATCAGGAAGACAGAGATGAAATATCCATAAAATATCCTGTGTATTTTAATTGAAAAAATCTCCAAAGCTGGCATCAAGAGAATTAGCAGTAGAAAGAGAAAGGTTACATTCCTGGAACCGTGAGAGAAAATTGGTATACCCTCATCGAACAGATATAAGATTGAAAATAGATAAAGGAGATCAGCTAGGATTAGCAGTATATTTTTTTTATTCATGAGATCACCTGAACATAGTAACCAAGGAGTGTCATCAGAAGGCCTAATATTACCAGAGACACTGACCAGGACATGGCACTCCCTCCTGATTTTCTTCCTAAAACTATTCCAAGTGTCGTGAGTGTGGCGTATGAAATAGCTATAGATACATATGGCGTTTTATTCAGAAGGGAATAAGAGATTAATGGAATGGAAGCTCCAACAAATCCCATTAGCATAGATATCCCACCTCCCTTAAAGGCGTCTGCAAACAGATCTATATTAACCTCTCTCCTGACTATTCCAGATCCCTGTGGTCTCAGATGTTTATAAATCAGTCTCTCTTCTGCCCGTAATTTACCATATTCGGCCACAAGATAGCTTGCTGCACCTACCACAGAAGAACCAATAGCAATTCTTACAGAAAGAGAAAGGGACATCTGAGTATTGCTGAGAATGGCCCTGCTTGCTATCATCAATGCAGTAATGATACCGTCTATTGTTCCAATCGTGAATGCAAATTTCAGGTCAGAATTCACTGGTAACGCCTTATATTCTCCACAAGTCGGCTTCCAGCGGCTATTTCGTCTACAGAATGTACAACAGCGCCAGTTGCATCTATTTTCCTGATAATTTCGTCAAAATTCATATTGTTCCCTTCAATTGTCACATTTGTACCCATTGTTTCCATATCTATTTCTGTGACACTTATATTTACTCCCTCTACGCCCTTGACAGAACTGATTGCTTCTGAAAGTTCTACAAGCGTTGGCCTATTCAAACCCTTACCCACGTCCAGAATGAGCCGCCTTATATTCATAAGTTTATTCCTCTAAATTACTATTTACCTTATTAAGGATATTAAATAAATGTTATGAAAACCTTTCTATCATCCAGATAATCTGTTTATATATTTTCTGGTCATAGTTTCTATAATCACGCTGGAGAAAAAATGATACAACTTCGAAGAGGGTCTAAAAGATTACGCAAATATTTTTTATTCACTTCTCAATAACAAATCATGGAAGATAGAAGGAAACAAATGATAATCGTTATGCTTCTTGTTGTAATGATGTCTGCGTTAATGTTTTATGTATCCTATCTTAATACATCTGCATAACCATGAAATTTGGGATATTATCGATAGGTAACGAAGTCGTAAAGGGAAGAACAGTAAATACGAATGCTTCTGAGATTGCAAATTTCTTAATACAAAATGGACACGAGGTTGCTTATGTTGTTACCTGCAAGGATGAACCTGACGATATCTGTAACTCTTTAAATTTTCTGCTGGAATATTGCCAGGCAGTGATATCAAGTGGCGGTTTGGGCCCTACCCTGGACGATATTACAATCCAATCAATATCTAGATGCTTAAAAGTAAAGATGGAAATAAATGAGCACGCGATTAAACTCATCGAGGAGAAGTACTCCTCAATGAATCTTCCTGTTAGCGATGAAAGAAAAAAGATGGCTATGATGCCAGAGGGCTCATCAACTCTTGAAAATAGTGTAGGCACTGCACCTGGCATGTTTTTGAAACATCATGAAAAAATGATATTTTCTATACCAGGTGTACCAAGGGAAATGAGAGGCATGTTGAGGGGAATAGTGGAT
>JAKAYH010000117.1 GCA_021826835.1 Thermoplasmata archaeon
GCATTTACAGTATTCTATTGTTTAAAATAGAGTGGTTCAGAGGCAATCTTTAGGAAAATCCAAGGAAGGGATGTAATAATTCTGCAATTATTTCAAGGGGTAATCCAATAATATTTGTACAATAACTGATTAAGATAATTTATGGATAAAACCCTTAAGCAAAAATTCAGACAGCCTTTTGGCTTTTACATGGAAAATCTAATTGGAAAACAGTTGCTGTCAAAGGGAATTTTTACCTTGTATTATGCACATTATTATGCCTTTGATTTGGGTCTTGATTTGGATGATGATGCAATTAGCCAATTAAAGTCACTATTGATTGCTGGAGATGTTAATATTGAAAGATTGAATGAGGAGGTAAAGGAAATTCTTAAGGGAAAGAATGGACTTTATAGTAAAACTTATTTAGAATTAGTTAGAGGAGCGTTTTCCAAAAAAGAAAATAAAAATCTGTTTAATAAAAAAATTATTCTTCTCGGAGTATCTAATATGATATCCAGAAATAAACTTGAAATTTTAAGAATTCAAAATCAAAAACTCATAGTCAGTGAAGTGAAAAGTCAGTATGGGCCAAAAGTTGATTATAGAATAGAATTTGAGAAAGGTCAGCTTTTTAGATTGTTGCGTTTAACAAATGCTGGCATGTATACTTCTCTAATTTACTGTATTGCCTTACCATATCCGAGATATGTGGAAATCCCATTTATCAAATTGTATGATAAATTTAAGGATTATTCTGATTTTAACGGTAAAGAATTTACAACAGATGACTGGGCGAATCTTAGAATAAGAATTCCATTAGAATATAGAAAAGAGGAAAAATTTGAGGGAATAGACAAATCTCTTTATTGTTTTAGTGATGAACAGTCTCTATACAAATCTATATTAGAGGAGTTTCCAGGAAAATTTCCACGATTGGAAGGGAATATCTAAAACCAGTCAGGAAAAGATTTTTGATTGCTTCCTATCTATTTATCCTGCCTTTATGTGTTTATAACAAAACATATTTCCAACAACTCAATCCTTTATTCCATAAGAAGAATTCTATTAATGATTCAGTTTATGGTTTTTAGCTATCAGAGGTTTTACTTAAGGAAATCTCATTTAATCCAGAATACCTGGATCTTGGAATCTAAATGTTTAAGCAGGATATTTTTCAATAAATAGCTTAATCCCATCAATCATGAGTTTAATCATTCCTTCATCGCCTTGCTTTGCGTCAGGATGGGCTGCATCATTACGAAGCCCTAACCAACCAGTTATGGATTTATTCATAGTTTTATCAATAATCTGACTCTTAAGTAAGTTACCATTGAGGGAATCTGCCTTCACATATTTCCCATCATCACTCGTAATTGGGATTTGATTCTTTTCTGCTAACTTTCTAAGGTGACTTTCTAAAGCAACACCAGCAACAACTGCGGATGCTCTAAAATAAGATTGCGATAGTAAATATTCTGCTTGTTCAAGAATATCTGTAAAAATATCGGCATCAATCATCTCGTTAAAACTATTTAGAAAGTTATTAGAATAATCATGTTTTAAGCTTTTTAGAACCTCACTTAATTGGTCAATCATATTACGTGAATAAATTATTTTTATAGACTTAGCATATAACCAGTATTCACTTTTTCTGGGAGCAATATCTTCTATGGTTTGCTTCATCTTAAGTACCAATGAAACACCTATTTTAGATATTAGATTATTTTTCAAAGTTGTATTATACGGATGGCGTTCAATTTCTTGATCCATGTTTTTTATACTTTCGTTAACGTAGTCTAAAACTCCATCAATTCTCTTTAATACCTCATTTTTGTCAATAGATTGCGGCAATTAATTGAAACAATGCATCTTAGAGCATAAACTTTCTTATTGTATCATACACAATGTAGTTACGAAAGTCTTCTAGAGTAGATTAGGTAAATCTCTGGCAACAGTAAGGAAGCTGTTGAGGTTCAGTTAACATCTTATATTTCATTCAAATAAATCACAATGAGACCATCATGCCTGAAGTGTGGAAGGAAATCTCCAACACATTATATCAGAAATAATAAGCAATAGATTGACTCACTGTATTCCATCACCATCTCCATCTACTGATCCATCCACTGGATAAAACAGAAATCCATCAGATCATTTCCATCATCTGTAAATCCATCAGATGGAATAGTAATCCATCAGTTGTAAGTTTTCCATCAGAACTATGTTTCTGATTATCCCATTGGTAAAATCCTTTAATTTGCATAACTGTTTCGATGTCATCGGTTTACCTTACTTACTTATCATGGCAACTCATTCTTCTGGTTTGGATCTAAAGCATCTCCTTTAGGCTCTCAATTAGTAAATTGATAAACTAATTTACTAATTGATACAGAACCTGTAGATTACTATCACTGCAAAAGACTTTTTTTCAAATGATTATTATCTTTCATTTATCACAGAAAACGGGTGTACATATTAATTAGTATAATTAGTAAATTAGTAATCAGCCAATATACGTAAAGAGTGTTTATCGATGTACAATTAAAAAAAAATACTAATTATACTAAATAAACTAATTACTAATTTTACCAATTGGAATTTCCCCTTGGTGTGTCAGATGGATAATTCCATCTGTAGAATGTTGAAACAGAATGGACAGAATGGGAAAGTTCTTTGAAATTCTTGGAACCATCTTTATTGTATCTGACTGCTTCCCTTACATTAAGATGCCCCTGTTCTTTTAATGTTTCAACTGCCTGTTGGAAATCCCCTGACAACATATTGGCATTAGGTTGCAGGTCTCCATTACTCACCCATTTGCCATTCTCTGATTTATAGGCTATGGTTTCGAATATCTCAACTCCATTTTTACCTTTATCTTTTATGTTTTCTACATCCCATCTCTTATCTGGATTTTTAAGAATGGTCATAATATGCTTCTCGAATTTCTTCTTAATCATCTGCGAACTGCGTATCTCTGCATCCTTTGTTGATTTTTCCAGCCAGTAGTTGAATACTTCCATTGCATTGGCATGGTATTCCTCAAGATCCCTAATGGCTTCCTGCAAATCTATGGATTCCATTCTCAATTCTTCACCATCGAAGTTGCCTCTGGATGCAGAATGAATGATGGCTAATTTCCAGACCAATACAGGATATTTGCTTCTGGAAAGAACATCATAGTTATCAATATCCTGCGAACTGGATAGATCGGACTGAACATCTGCTATTGCCTGTAATATTTCAGTTCTGTATTCATTGTAATCTTTGAGAAATTCATCAGAATATTTTACCATCTTAATGTTTTTAAGAAGTGCGAGTTCCTCTATGATGTGTTTTCTCTGTTCCTCTCTTATCTTATCATCTAGTGAGGATCTTTTAATGTCCTTGATGCATACTCTTTTGGATTTGACAAATAGGAATCTGTTTCCTGCTCCCTGAAACCAAAAGGATTTGTTGGATTTCTCAATCATTTCTGGAACTCCAGACAGCCATATGTTTCCTGTTATTGGTGGGTATTTCTCCTCTCCTCTGGCTATGGTTGTATATGATTGCAATCTATTGTCTATCATCTGGCACATAAAGGAATAGATGTCTGAAAGAGAGTTTTCTTTTAGCATTGCCATTAGAACTTGTGCTTCATCCCAGGTTATCATGACGTCCCTCTTCTTATCTGGATCATTGGAGTAAAACTTTGCAAGAGATTTCATCATTCCTTTGGCTGTTCCTGTCTCATATCTTACGTGATCTTTGTATATTGTCGGCATGAAATCATCTATTCCAGATACTAAAAGAGGTGTCTTATTGGTTCCAGATGGTTCTGACCACCAGAAGCCTAAATTGGGCAGTATTTTACCTTTTGCATTGGCAGAAATAGCATTAGACATCGCCGTTGCTATCTCAAATATCGCCATAGACTTCCTTGGATTATCATCTGCATCTGTTGATTCGTGGTATTCCATTAACTCTCCTATTAGATCGCCATTGACTTTATGGGGTGTGAATGAAGGATTTTTCTCCTCATATTCCACTATTCTCTTATTAAGGAGATTTTCTGCGTTTTCTCCATCTCCCATAACAGACAATGGATCCTCTATGTGATTATCACAGTAGAAGCAAGAATAGTATTCCTGATCTATATATGTGACATTTCCATCATCATCTGTAAATGGAACTGGAATTATCTGGAATGTCATCTCAATTTTATGTATTGGGCAGATGTGTTCTTCATCAGTTGTTTCCGAACCTTTAAATACCTGTTCGTGTTTATTTAATTGAGCATTGGGGGGCCTCGGTTCACCTCCTTGTCCTCCTGTTCTCATGTTTTTCTGTCCTCCTTTTTCTTAGGTTCCTCATCGAATAAATACTGTAAAATCCTGTTTAGTTCTCGCATCAATTCAGCGTGTTCCATTTTCTGCACAGTTGTTAGGTTTTACAGGTTTCACTGTAATTGAACCATTTTGGTTGATGTAAAAATCAACGGACATGGTATCCACTAAACGATGCTCACGGACATATTCTATTGGAATCCTAACGAAATATGTTTTGTTATACTTCGATAACTTTGTCCTCATGAAGTATATATTTTGTATTTATATTTAAAACTGTTGTAAGCTGATTGCTTGTAGAACCAGTAATTTACGGCAATATAGATAGATAGATGTTGTATTTTTAATGCTTTGTAATGATCCAATATTTCTGCAATGCCGTGACTGCACTTCGTGGTATTCCCTTAGCGTCTTCTATAATCTTTCTCATGGTTCTATCTGGAACTTGAAGGTTCTCCTTCTTTGCAATCTTGATAAGCAACATCTCTATTTCCTCATCTTTCAAAGGCTCGAACTCAAATGCAGTGAATCTGGTCAGCATTGGTTCTGTGAATTTGCTTATATCATTCGCTATGAAGATCACTTTGGCATCTGTTCTGCTTTCCAGAGCCTTTTCCAATACGTTCTGAGCCTGTTTGGTGAGCATCTCGGCTTTATCAAAAATAAGGATCATTCCTTCTGTGGTGTGTTCATCATCTTTATCCTCTGTTATTTCAAAATTAGACATCCCTGCACCTACAGAGCCAAGAATATGCACAAATTTATCCATATCATCCTTACCGTTGAGCTGTGCAGAATTTATATGCTCAAAGTCGTGTTTTCCATCATAGCAGAAAGAGTAAGCGCTTGAGGTTTTCCCCAGTCCTGGGTCTCCGTAAAATAAAAGATTTGGCAGATCATATACTGTCAATTTAACATATTTTTTAAGCTCTCCAATTATGTCCTGATTTCCTGCCACATCATCGAGATGAAAGGGTCTGTATTTTTCTGTCCATTGCATATCTTCTTATATAGTTGCCTTTATTTCAATTTTTTCCTTTTTCTTTGTGGTGGACGATTCCTGTATTGAATTCAGTTTCTTGCTTAGGTTCTCTTTTCAGAGGTTTGTCCTTAGTCTTCTTGTCTCTCCCTACCTCTTTTCTGGCATTATCTAATGGCACGGATTCATCCTTTTGTTCATCTTGGTTCTGTTTTTTCAATCTATCTTTTATCAAATCCAATTCTCCTCTTTTTTCCAAATCGATAAGTAGGCTTGATAAAACATCCAATTTGCTTTCTTGTGGTAAATTCTGTAATAGTGCTTTTTGATCTCCCGATATGATAGAACCCAATGCATCGGTGACTTTTTTCTCCTTTTCTATCTCATTAATAGCCTCTTCTACAGTTAATGGCATCCAACAGTTGTAACAATTTTTTGCATTGGATGGATTCTTCTTCCCACATCTCTGGCATACCACTGGCAATAAGTTATCGTCATCCTTTTCCTCAAAAGCTATTCCTGAGGCTCTTAGGATTGCTTCATCTTTTTGTTTTATTGATAGATGCTCATATACTTCAATCATTCTTGATCCTTTTGTCCATCCCACTTGATCCTTTAGAGCAGATTCTGATAAGTTTTTGTCCACCATTCTGGTAACATAGCTATGCCGAAACAAATGTGGATGAATCCTCCTGGTTATTCCTGCTCTCTTCATAACCTTTCTAAACATAGAATATACATCACTATGATCCATTGCCTTACCAAAATTCCTTACCTCTAAACCACAGAAAACAGGAGAATCTATATCATTTCTGTTTGGATGGTTTTCTATCCATAGTTTCAGATAGGCAACAGAATTTCCAACAATTCTAACACGCCTGTAGCCTGTTTTTCCTGTAACAGAAAGCACATAGCCATACTGATCTGATTGCGCATCTCTTATTCTCAGAGTTAATAATTCTCCTAACCTGCAACCTGAATCATATAAAGTAGAAATCAATGCTCTATCTCTGGCATTCATGCAATTGTCTATTATCTTCAGATATTCCTCTGTGGTTACCAATTCATCAGGTTTTACCTTAGAACCTAATTTTCTGTTCCTTGTTATCCATCGTGTGCATTCTGGTTCAGTTCTAAATTTGCCTTCTCCAATTCCCAATTTCCATTTATAGTAATGCTTGATGCATTTTTTGTAGTCTTCCAAAGTAACATCTGAAATTTTCCTTTGCTGAATCTTCTTCTCTGGTATAGGAGATGATGTCTCATAGGTTTGTTTTTTTACATTTGTATATCTGTTTATCTTTCTATCTATCAGTTTTGTTAAAAGCATTTTGATATCCTGCTTTGAAGGATTTGTAAATTTATCCTGTAGAATGGTTGCTATTATCCTGAGCCTTACAGCATAATAGTATTGGTGAGCAAATGATTTTCCATCAAATCTCATTTCATTCAGAAAATCCAATATATCATCCTTTGCCTCTTTTGGAATTTCCGATCTCATTAGTCTTTCTTTCTCTCCTTCTAAATCTTTCTCAGGATTCATAAAAAATACATGATAATTTATTATTTAAATGTTGGTTCATTGAACTTTTGTATCAAAAATCCTCCAGTCCATTACAATTAGATTTTTCTTTAACCCTCAAAATAACTTCATAAGTTATTGTATTGCTATCTTGTATTTGTGATTATATCAATCTTTCAGCATTATTCAAATTTCCTTGTTTTTTAAT
>JAKAYH010000118.1:0-892 GCA_021826835.1 Thermoplasmata archaeon
TATGACTGGACAAGACGGGTTGACGGCAGAACAAAGACTGTAAGGTTAACAGAGGATCAGGCTAAGATCATTGAAGAGTGGATCAACAACATGAGAAGGATGGAAAAAACAATTTCCGAAATGGAGAAGATCAGCGTTAGGGCGGCTGCAGAGAAAATAAAAAAATAGGGTGTTGTAAAGTGCGGAATGTAAGTTATAAGACGGTATGTATCAACTAAAAATGATGGCATCCACGTTAATAGCATAAATGACACGTACACTAAGAAAGAGTTCCCAACCAGTAAACCAATCGTTGAAGGGTATTTATAAAGACTTTTCCAAGGTATCTTCCTTTTAATGTTACCGGTCGCTTCCTTTTTGCCAAATATGTAAGAAAGTTCCTGTTTCGTAACCTTCTTTTTCTCCCGTGGTCGTGATAATAAATAAACCAAAATATTACGATTACACTTGAACAGCTCAAGAGAAATGCAACGATGATCTTAAACATCATTGCATCGGATCTTGCAGCTGTGTTCCCTGAATATACCGAGACCTTTGAGATAGATTCAAAAGTATCGCTGAGAATACTCGAAAGGTATCCAATTCCTGAAGAAATAATAAAGGCCGATACAAGAGATCTATTCGCACTCATGGATACGGGAAAGGGGCATTACCATATCGGCGATGCTGCTAAATTTAAGATAGTCGCAGAGAATTCCATAGGTATTCCGGATCCGGAAAAGGTGTATGCGTACAGGATCAAAATGTTTGCCGGCATGCTCAGGGAAGAGATTGACAGAATTAAGAGCGTTGAAGGTGAGATCAGGGAAAGAATGTCTGAAAACACCGATGTAAAGAATATATCAGACATACATGGAATCGCCATGACATCTGCGGCTGTCATGGTCGCAGA
>JAKAYH010000118.1:902-6991 GCA_021826835.1 Thermoplasmata archaeon
GCCGTTAAACTCCAGTCCTATGGCGGAAAGTCTCCGAACATCACAGGTTCTGGCGGTAAAATACACAGCTCGGGATCATCGAAGATAAGGAATCCACATCTCTCTAACAGCACCTATGAATATCCCTTGTACTTCATAGAACGCCTGAATTCCTTGAAGTGTACCAAATGTAAATAGCGAAGAAGAAACCAACTCAAGCCTACATAGTCGTGGGCAAGAGGCTTCTATCGCATGTCTATAGTATCATGAAGAACTAGAAGCCTTACAGGGAGAGGCTGCCGGGAGTAAGCAGAGTATAGTTCCAATCAGACTTCACTCGGTATGGCTAAATGAGGAAGAGACTTCTCTACGCCTCAACATCGCCATTAACGTTTTATAGGCGGCAATTTTGCATTGTCGGAAATGACTAAAATTAAACTGCCATTTACACGAAGGCACATAAAAGATAATAGATTTTCTTCCCACAGAGGGATCAGCCCTTAAAATCGTCTATCTTAAAATAGTAGAACTCAATTAGAAGCGCTCTTGTAGAATTCTGAATGGATATTTCAAATGCACGGATGAATCAAAAAAATGCTTAGTGAGAAGTACCCTAAAACCTACACAGAATCGGTAACACTATGCGCGTGTTTATCCAAAAATTCCTGCGCTGCACTTAGGCCAGTTCCCAGTTTCACGTTATAATCGTTATCTTTTAGTGCTCTTTCAATTGCACTAATTGCAATCATTATTTCCGAAGCATTGATGGATCCCATATGGCCAATCCTGAAATATTTATTTCTTATTTCAGGAATTAAACCATTTGCAAAAATTGCTCCATATTTCTGCGCAGTTTCTAAAAACAACTTTCCATTAATTTTATCAGGAAGATAAACTGCCGAAACTGTATTCGCATATGCTTCTTCCTTTGGAATCATTTCAAGATCGAGCTCAGTCATTGCTGTTCTAAAAGCATTGGCCATCATTTCATGTCTCTTAATTCTTTTAGTTATTCCTTCGCTAAAAATAGAATTAAAGCTGACATTTAACGCTCTTATTAGATTTACGTTTGGGGTTCCAAAAAACTCGTAATGATCCACCTTCTCGTCTTGGAGAATATCGTACCATCCTAACCATTTCCTTAAGTCTGAGAAGAATGAGAGAGGAGGATTTCTTTTCATGGCTGATAACGCCTTCGCCCCTATCACACCTATTGCAAGACCAGGAGGAGCCCCCAGTGCCTTCTGGCTAGCAGTAAAGACCGAATCAATGCCCCAGCTCATTTGAAATTCTTCTCCACCTATGGAACATACGCCGTCGACAACTAACACGGTATCAAGGCCTCTGAAGTATTTTGCAATTTCTTTGATATCATTTCGTACACCTGTGCTAGTTTCCACGTGAGTAACTGTAACGAGGTCGTATTTGTTTGAGCTTATCCTCTCCTCAATCTCTTTTGGATCTGCAGGATAACCTAGGTCAGGCTTATATATGTCGATATTTCTTGTGAATCTAGAAAAGAGATCGATAAGTCTTTCTCCAAAAAAACCATTATTCACAATAAGCACCTTTGAGTCTCTCCTAATAAAGTTGATTGTTCCAATCTCCATGCCGAGAGTCCCTGAACCAGAAACAATAAAAGGAAAACCTTTCTTGGAATATACTAGTCTCAGGATATCCCTCAAGGTCTCCTTAAATAATGCGATGAATTCATTTGAGGTGTGAGCTACTGTTTGTTGGGCGAGTGCATTCAAAACTTCTTGTTCATATTCCGTAGGTCCCGGGATCATCAAGATTTTTCTCATTCAGTACCACCCTCACCTTATTCCTTCCTTGCAAGACTCTCGTCAACAAGTTTTTTTATCTCGTCCTTAGGTAAGCTTGTCCAACTGGCAAGGTAGTACATAAGCACGCTAAGAATTATCACCCCAATCCAATCATATGGAAGAGGCAAAGAATTTGTACCGAATTCCCCAAACCTAACGAAAAACCCAATCGCTATTATGTAAATGATCATCCAAGATGACCCTTTCAAGTCTTTCCATAGATTTTTACTCCGGGATTCTGATGTGAGCCAAAGCACAAATGGCACGATTATCATCGACCCTAATAAAATATAAGGTGCGTATGGTTCTTTTGGAGTGTATAAACTTCCTACCCCCCAGTATACTATGAGCCCACTAATTACGGTAGCCAGAATAACAAATATTTTTAACCCTCGAAGTTTAAATGGGCGAGCAAGTTCTGGGTATTTCTCATGGATTATTCCTGCGCTAATTGGGCCCGTCATGTATGCAAATATGGTGGTGCTAGTAATTATTGATACGAGAGCAGTCCATGCTGCTCCCACACTGCTGACAAGATAGCCTATTAAGCCCATGATCATGAAGAAAATTGTAACTGAGAACATAGTAATAACACCAAGTGTGGGAATCCTATATTTACCGTGCACAATAGCAAAGGATTTCGGTAGAATTTTCTCATTTGCCATACCGTATATTATTCTGCTTCCTGCAGCCGTACTTTGATTTGTCTCAGCTGTTGGACCAAGTACCCCCCCTATGATAAGTAAAACGGCGATGAAGAGCAGTCCCAATCCTAATGACACATAAAACAGCGGGAACGTGGAAGTAAATAGAGAAGTACTCAGGGAATGCCAAGAGCCAGGAGTTATGCCTGATGTTCCAACCACGCTATTGTTCCACTTTATTCCGAAAATGAATCCCACTTGTAAGAAAGTATAAAAAATTATTGAAGTAACAACTTCTAAAAGTATGGCTCTCCATATGTCCTTTCCAGGATTTCTAGCGTCCGCTGCCATGTCAATTGGCTGTCTAAACCCTTGGTAAGCATAAACGATGCCTGTTGCTGGCAAGGCTGTGAATATGACACCATATCCAAATGGCGCAAAGGATGGGGTGACAATATTTGAACCCAAACCTACTTGTAAACCTACGACAATTAGAAATATGAAGGTCAATGGAAGAATCACTAGCTTTAGGTAACTTATTCCTGCGTTTGTGTACTTTACCCTTTTGATGCCCGTATAGTTGATCCAAAATATTATTGCGACAATAATCAGTGCTATTACAACGCCGCTAAAAGTAGGTTCACCGTTAACCACAAAGCTGATTGGAAACTTATAGTAATACGAGACCGTCTGAATAACCGAAAGAATCCCAACTGCCTCGCCCGAAGGGGTTGCCAAAAGTGGAATCAATGAGGTCCAGCCGGAAAAAGCCATCGCGAGCGGACCGTTAGTAAAGCCGGGATATCTTGCCACTCCCCCAGAAATAGGAATGGAACTGCCCAGCTCGGCATAGGGAAGGGACACTATGAGCATAAAAATGCCACCAATTATCCAAGAAAGAATCGCAGCTGGCCCAACATATTCAGCGGTATAATATGATGCAAATATCCATCCAGTACCAATAACTGCAGTCAACGCAGAAAAGTAAAGATCCCGTAGCCCTAGCTCTTTCCTTAACGTTGGAGTTTCCTTTTTAGTTACATTTGGCTCCATATGGTTTATGCCATCCCTGTTCTCATTTCCTCTTCTAACTTAGCAACCTCTTTTGACAAATTAATAAGCTCCTCCGCAATGGAATTAGACGGTTCTCGCAATGGTTTCCTCGCATATCCAACATTCCATCCAGTTCTATTCATAACAAATTTTATTCTCGCAGGCATGTCTGACAAAAGTATCTTCTTCGTGATAGGAATAATAGCCTCATGAAGCTTTAACGCTGTCGAATAATCACCATCGACAACGGATTTGTAAAGTTTCACGGAAGTTTTAGGAAGCAAGGTATTAATCGCAGCAATAGAACCTGATGCACCTAGTGCAAAAGAAGGAAATAACATATCATCCAACGCTGTAAATATTGGAAATTGTCTACGTGCCATAGATAATAAGCTTCCAAGGGCATGTATATCGCCTCCGCTCTGCTTTACGCCAAATAAAATTCCACTTTTAAGCATTTTTACCAATATTTCTGGAGAGATAACGTTCCATGGTACAACATTATAAGCTATTATTGGAATTTCAACTTTCTTTCTTATTTCAGCATAAAACGAGTAATTCCCATTATCGCCGTCACTAAATAGATAATGTATCGGTGTGACCATCAGAGCTTTTACACCTAATTCCTTGAGTATTTGTCCTCTTTTTACTGCCTGGACTGTCGACTCTGTTATTATCCCACCAATGATTGGGACTTTATTGTTTACTGTTTCAACGGCTATTTCAACCAGCTGCTTTAATTCCAGATCAGAGAGCGTCTGACCTTCCCCCGTACTTCCTCCGACCGAAATCCCTGAGACCCCTAATGATAGCATCTTTTCTATTTCTTTTCGAAACTCTTTTGGTTCAACCTCTCCTGTCTCATCAAATGGTGTTACAACAGGGGGCATTATTCCACTCAACTCTTGCTTAGTTTTATCTTTCTCGATATATCGTTCCATACATCAGCATGCGTTTTCTTTATAAATATCCAAATATGCAAGGTAACTACATTTCCTTTAATATAGGAATTTCCATAACCAGCTATGAATCAAGAGAACATGAATGTTTGCGGTCCTGATATATGGAGACGAATTAGAAGACAACTTTTAATCTTCTTTCTTTGCACAGCACATTTTGCTGTAGAAAGTGGATACAAATCACCTTTGAATGTAATAGTTAACATAAGTAATGAAATTAAAGAAAAACGACTTTTCAGATCGAAGGTGAATCTATGAAATTTGCTAATGTCGTCATAAATGATCGTAAAGAAGTGGTGGTTTTCACTTCAAAGGGCTTATTTAATTTATCTGCTATTTCACAGATAAGCCAAAATTTTGTTCCACTTTTTAAAAACACTGATGAATTAATAAGATCCAATTTCGATATAGATAAAATTGACCAGGTGATAACTGATAATCATGAAGAACTGAAGAATAAAAAAATACCAACTGAGTACCATTTCCGCTTCTTACCGTGTATTGAAAACCCGTCTAAGATAATCTGTGTTGGCCTTAATTATAGAAGACATGCAATGGAAGAAGGAACTGCGATTCCAAAGGAACCCGTCCTTTTTGGAAAATTCAATAATACCCTAGCAGGCAATCTCGAACGAATAAAAATTCCAGCAGAAAGCAAGGAAATGGATTATGAAGGTGAGATGGGGTTAGTCATAGGGAAAGAGTGCAGCCATGTTTCAAGCAAGGACGCACTGAATTATGTATACGGTTACTTCGTTGCTAACGACGTATCAGCCAGAGACTTACAGTTTAAGTCATCGCAGTGGTTGTTGGGAAAATCGCTGGATAAATTCGCGCCCATTGGACCATGGGTTGTTACTGCAGACGAGGTTAAAGATCCGGACTCTTTGCAGTTAAGGACCTTTGTTAATGACGAATTGCGTCAGAACTCAAACACTTCAGATATGATATTCAATACTATGGAGTTGGTATCATATATTTCTAAATTCTTCACACTTTATCCGAACGATATAATCCTTACCGGCACGCCAGAAGGTGTAATCCAAGGGATGCCAGAAGATAAGAGAGTGTGGCTTAGAAGAGGAGATAAAGTTGTGGTGGAAATTGAGCAACTGGGAAAACTTGAAAATACTTTTATCTAAGATATGTTAATCAATCTAGATCAAGCATCATACTATCTTATAAAGATGACCAAAGCTTCTGTTGGAGAATTATATCTAAGTTTGACTTCGCACCACCATTAAAACTACAATTCTTGTTGTGATTAGGTTCCCTAGTAGTAGACATTATTATTATGTTACTTACCTGAACTCTTTCACATTAACACATATTTTTTAATCAGCTGAACCCGTGATATGGGGAATGAGATGGTATTTGGTCATTTTTCATTTCGATCCATACGTATTCTTCCGAGCCTTTATTCTAGCCATCTTCAGTGGAAATATGTAAATAGTATTAACACATATGGTAACACATATGTCAATGATCGACAATGCCCCAAATGCAGTTAAGAGCACATACCAGAAGATGAAAAGCGAACATGGAAAGAAGCTTGAACTGAAGATCATAGGAGGAAACTATTACCTGTATGTTGCAAAGGGCATATGGAACAAGAAGAAAAAGAAGCC
>JAKAYH010000119.1 GCA_021826835.1 Thermoplasmata archaeon
TTGGGCCATATCGGTGTCAAACGAAACCTCCTCGTAAATCACTCCAGCATCAAGCATCTTTGTGATCTTCCTGCGAACTGTACGGGCTGGTACTCTGAGTTCCCGAGCAATTTTATTTATACTCATTGATAGAGGGTTTTGGTACATAACGGCATTCAGAACCAATTGCTCGCTTGGAGATATCAGTCTCTCTTTATGAGGAGAGTCATTCATAATTTCTATAAAATCCAACGCGTGATCAAGGGTTTTTTCCAGGTCGTGCAATTGCTTTTTCATCTCCGAATCATCTGATGCAATCAGGGAAATGCTAGAAAACTCTCTTTCGACGTTTGCATCAACCTTAGAGTCTGCGAAGAACGGCAACTTAAGGGTACCAAAAATCACACGTTCTACCAGAGGAAATTCTGGAAAATGGTCAAAAATTTCTTTAGCGGAACTTTTTCCTGCGCGAGTCAAAATGAAGTACCGATTCCAGGGCATAAACCTGCTGTCGGCGTAAAACTTTACCCCCCGAATCAATCCCGTTTCCAACAAGTAGTTTATCCTGTTTTTAATAACTTCTGGATGAACATGAAACTCCTTTGCCATTTTGTAAACAGAAGGCTTGTTCGTAAAATGCGAACCCCCACTGATCGGCCATTGGAATTTACGTATAATATCCTTTGATAGTTCATCAAGCGGCAATCTGCTGCGCACCCCTATAGATATTTAGAGATGATGGCTGAACTGCCCTGCGTGTATACGCCAAATGAAGAATGCACAAAATAGACAATTGAAATGAATTCAAATATATTTATAATTTTCTATCTCTCTTTGTCCATTTAACAAATCCTCCAGATAGTCACACATAAATCGATATTTTCTCATTTTCCCTTTTATCATCGTTCAATTCTCCGCATTTACCTCATTCTTCGCTCCCTGATTTATATAGTCGCATATCCAGAATCTCCGTTGCTCCTAAGCTTTCAGTCCTACTCTGCTTCTGCTCACACAGTTCTCCCTGAACTTTCTACTGACTGCCGATAATTTGCCTTAAGTACCTGGCCATATCATACCATCTGTATTACCTTCTGCCCATTTCCATTCTGGATTTTATGTTTAACATTTCCTAGACCCCTTTAACATTTCGTAATCTTCTCAAAGATGTTCCAGTACCCTTACTGTCATTTGGCTTCAATAATTCAGATATAAGTCTGTCTTAGCAAATTCCATCAGAATGAGACACGATTTCCGCCTTATGAATCAATGGGCTGAGGCATCATAAGATTTTTAATGCCACCTGTTCGTGTCTCTGATCATATGTTATAAATTTATATTTTATATTTTTCTCATTAGTAAATTCGTTGAAGGCTTTGAGTTCTCTAATTTCCCATCCCGGATAGTTAAAGAATTCGTCAAAAACAATTACTGGACCGCTCTTTATTAGTTTACCTGCACTATTAAATATACTTTTTGCGCTTGAATACAAATCAGAATCAATGTGCATGAAACCAATTGGTAGGGTGGCGTTCTTAAAAAAACCGGTAACGTTTCGTCAAAGTAACCTTTAATTAAAACAACATTATCTAAAAATTTCAATTTTTAAGGACTTTATCGCTTATTTGGAAAGTATTCCTATCAAAACCATCACGCCACGTTTCTGGTAATCCTTCAAATGAGTCAAAACCATATTCTCTATTGCTTGGTAGGTTCTTTGCAATATAATTTATCGACGCTCCTCTTCATACCCCGAATTCCAAGACCAATCCGTCCTCTATGGAGATATTGTTCATTGCTTTGTCCAGAACCTCAAATCTCGTTTTGCAAGAATTTACGTTTAGCATATTCTTCAGGACGTAGTCTGCCGTAGTTTCTAACGCCCGCTTCTGAAGTTGTATCTTTATGTCTTTATACAGATAGCCTTCAAGTAGACCACATATTAAACTATCTAAACGCCGCCTTATTCCTTTCATAGCCATTCAGTCCTCACTTTTTTTGTTATATAGCTTTATGATCTTACCCCCTTTAATCTTCTTTTGTTCGTAGCGTAAAATAGACAGGCCACTGGTTTGAACACATTTTATCTGAATTTCCTTTACGTCCGTATCTGATATGTTATGGGTAAACTCATTCCTGGAATTCTTTAACCTCATTTGTACGCATGGATCCAATGGTATAATACTCTCTTTTGGCATGAACTTAGATTGATAAATTTTTTTCTTGTGTTTCAAATGTTTATATTTCATGATAAGATACGAATTCAGGATTTCACAACATTCAAAAATGTCGGATTTTAATCCATTAATTTCGTTAATGGGGAAACAAGATCATTTATAAACCGATCTTCTCATAGTATGGTAGGAAACCATGCCATCTCATATGATCATTATCGGTGATTCCAGATCAATGAATGAAATTCAGAGTGATAGTGTGGATTTAGTTGTAACATCACCACCTTACTGGAGCATCAGGGATTATGGAAGTTACCCTCAGATTGGATTTGGACAGACACTGCACGATTACCTGAAGGACCTGTATCTAGTATGGAAGGAGTGCTATCGTGTTCTCAAGGATGGGACACGTCTTTCCATAAACGTTGGTGACCAGTTTCTTAGAAGTTCATCCTTCGGTAGGTATAAGGTACTTCCGATTCATTCAGAAATTATACTGCAATGTGAAAAAATAGGATATGACTACATGGGTGCCATCATATGGCAGAAAAAGACCACAATGAATACTTCAGGAGGTTCAAACATAATGGGTTCATACCCTTATCCACCCAACGGACTGCTTGAGATAGACTATGAATACATCCTTATATTCAAAAAACCTGGAAAAAGAAAAGATGTCACAGGGATAAACAAAAGTTCATCAGTGTTATCAAAGGAAGAATGGAAAGAGTATTTTTCTGGTCACTGGACTTTTCCGGGAGAAAGGAAAAATCAGCATGAAGCAATGTTTCCTGAAGAGTTACCGACGCGCCTGATAAGGATGTTCAGCTTTACCGGTGAAACCATACTTGATCCATTCCTGGGAAGCGGAACAACCCTCAAAGCAGCATGTGATCTTGGACGGAATTCTATAGGCTACGAGATCAATGAACATTTTTTAATAGCAGTTCATGAAAGGCTGAAACATGGCAGCCCAAATAAAGACTGCAAAGATACTATTGATATTATCAGAAGAAACGAAAGAGTATGTTTTAAACACGACAAGGAATACATGCCTTCACTTTTTGATATAGATCCACCTGAGGACAGGAGTGATGTAAATTTCAATAAGAAACTTCAAAAGGTCCAAACAGTCACGGATAAAGGAGATATTATTCTAAATGACGGAACAATTGTGGGATTCCTCGGAGTTGATTTATCTCAGGATAAGATTGATCATACCATTGAATACCTGAAAAAATACGTAAAGGGAAAAATGGTAATGCTCCAGACTGACCCGGAATTCAAGGAAACAAATGGCAGAGTTCTTGCATATGTGTATCTAAAGAATAGAATCTTTGTCAACAAGGAACTAATCCGAATGGGATACGGGAATGTTTCTAAGTACAATTTTAAAAAAAGAGGTATAATGCTAAAGGTTCTAATGTAGTGCATTAAAAATACATTACTATATACCTGTATAAGTTGCAACTGTCTTTTATCCACTGTGCAGGTTATTTATATCCTCTCTTCCTAACAATCTTGCTCAAGTTTGTCTAACCATTTTATTTACCAGCGAATTTAAGAAACTTGTTATAGCTCTTCAATATTCAGAATGCATAGTGTTCCCATGGAAATCACTGGCGTAGAAAAGAACCTGAAACGTTATTACGATGATAAGATAGTGGCTGCAGTTGTCGGAATAGTTGTGGATGTGAACCGAGTGGAAGCTGTGGCAAAGAGTCTATCCGTCCACAAGAATGTGGAGGACGTGTTCATCGTTACAGGTGAATTCGACATAATTATAAAGGTAAGATTCCCTGAATTCTGGATATTACAGGAATTCCTCATGGAGGAACTCAGCAAGATTCCTGGAATAAGGGGATCAAAGACGATGATGGTTCTTACTGCCGTTAAGGACATGGGGCAGATATTGATGGGGTGATTGCTATGGATGAAAAACTGTATAAGGAAGTACTATACCTTCTGGAAGAACTGTCTGGCGACAATTCCGTTCCCAGAAACATCAGGAAAATGGCGGCAGAATCTAAGGCAAAAATGGAAAACCAAAACCAGAGATTTGACCTGAGGTGTGCCACTGTTATGTCCACCCTTGATGATCTTACAAATGACCCAAATGTGCCTTCCCATGGGAGAGCATTTCTGTACACCATAATGAGCAAGCTTGAGGCTCTGTCCAAATCCTAAAAACTTCTTTTCTGCGATTTAACAAAGAAAGCACAAAAGTCAAGGCAGCACATTCGACACTGATCAGAATGAAATATCAGGTTCATGTAAAATTGCCAAATCTGTACGTTCATATTATAAATAATATTTTTTTGCGGAGGGCCGGATTTGAACCGGCGAAACCCTACGGAAACAGATCTTGAGTCTGTCGCCTTTAACCTGGCTCGGCAACCTCCGCTTTACTGGGGAAAGGTTAATTTGGTATTTTATATTCATCCAATCATCACAGATGAAATGTAAAATAAGTGTTGTTATTGATGTTAAAAACCCACGTACAAAACCATTCCTTTACGAGGAGGCGCTGAAACCGGATAATGATACAAATATTCATATATCGTCAAAAAAAGATGAATTAAAAATATGCATAGATAATTTAAAAATAAACGGATTCTCCTCAGTTGTAGAGGAGATTTTGAAGTCGATTCAGATAGTTGACTCAATCTGATTGTTTACTCAGCTGCTTCAACGTTAAGTTCGAGTTTTTCTGTAAGTTCCTTGTACCTGTTTCTGATGGTCACTTCTGTCACACCAGCAACCTCAGCAACAGACCTCTGGGTCCTTCTTTCTCCGGTTGAAAGCGACGCTATGTATATTGCGGCTGCTGCAACTCCTGTAGGTCCTTTTCCGGAAGTAAGATCGTTTTCCCTCGCCATTTTGAGAATGTCTGATGCTTTTCTCCTTGCCTCAACGGAAAGTTTCAGTTTGCTGCAGAACCTGTTGACATAGTCATCAGGCTTTGAAGGCAGAATGTTGAGTTTAAGATACCTGCTCATTATCCTGTAGGTCCTACCTATCTCTTTCTTCTTCACTCTCGTAACAGATGCAATTTCATCAAGTGTTCTTGGGACATTGGTTATTCTGCATGCTGCGTAAATTGACCCTGCAACAACGCCCTCTATGCTCCTTCCCCTTATCATGTTCTGCTTCACTGCCTTTCTGTATATCACAGCGGCACTTTCCCTGACGTCGTTTGGAATGCTTAGGTTTGACGCTATCCTTTCAAGTTCCTGTAGAGCCTGTGAAAGATTTCTTTCCGCAGCATTGGATACCTTTATTCTTTTCTGCCATTTTCTCAATCTGTACAGCTGTGCTCTGTTCCTAGTGGGTATGGATTTACCGTAGGAGTCCTTGTTCTTCCACGATATGTCGGTGGAAAGACCCTTGTCATGTATGGTGTATGTCATGGGCGATCCAGCTCTTGATCTGGAGTCACTCTGTTCAGAATCAAATGCTCTCCATTCAGGACCCTGATCAATGTAACTGTCATCAATGACGAGACCACACTTATTGCAAATTAGCTCACCCCTTTCGTAGTCACGTATGAGTTGTGTTGATCCGCACTCTGGACATTTTGTTATCTCATCTATTCCAGTTCTTTTCTTTTCCTTCTCTTCCATTCAGTTCACCTCTTCTCCATAATCTCAAGAATGTCACCTATTTTGAAGCTAAAGTTTGCCTGATTCTTGAAAACGCCATAAGGCCTAGAAACCCTTCCCATGATTTTCCATATCCTTCCTGCAACGTTTCCATCCCTGGTATATACTTTGCTTCTCAAAGGTATTTCACCATCTATCCCTATGACGATGTCATTACCTGTTATGGCAACGACTCTTGAGATTTTTTTATTCATTCTAAGTTAGTATCAAAAGTTTATATTTAAAGATTTCGTAAGTTTATTTTAACATAGTCTTTTCACTTATTAAAGTATTCCTGCACTGAATTGATATGTTACTTCTTTA
Organism: Thermoplasmata archaeon; assembly: GCA_021826835.1. The sequence continues at coordinate 6,116 of JAKAYH010000119.1, forward strand.
AAAGTAGCTATTTTATTGTCTCCAGAATTTATTGTTTCTGACAATTACTAATTTCCTAGGCTCAACGGTTTATCACACTTACGAAACAATTGAAAGAGAATAAACAGCTGAATGGGGTGCCATACCCTATCAGGGAAAATTAAATTAGTTTTTTAATATACTGATATGCATGAAAAATCTCATGCGGTGATATGCTATGAGTGAACAGATGGTTCAGATGGAGAAAGAAGATCCATTTGAAATGGCCCAGAAACAGCTCGAAAAGGCGGCAAAGGTTATTGATATAGACAGGCAGGCTCTGGAAATACTGAAACAACCACAGAAAATCTTGCAGGTTCAGATTCCTGTCAAAATGGACGATGGAACAGTCAAAGTTTTTATAGGATTCAGGGTGCACTATAACAGTGCAAGAGGACCTGTTAAGGGAGGTATAAGATTCCATCCCGAAGAAAAACTGTCAACGGTGAAGGCGCTGGCAGCATGGATGACCTGGAAGACTGCTATCATAGATATTCCACTGGGGGGAGCAAAGGGAGGAATAATCTGTGATACCAAGAAACTGAGCAGTGGCGAACTGGAAAGACTCAGCAGAGGCTATGTGAGGGCCATATATGAGTTCATAGGACCGGAGATTGATATCCCTGCTCCTGATGTATATACAACCCCTCAGATCATGGCCTGGATGATGGATGAATATGAGACCATAGCAAGAAAATCCGCTCCTGGTGTAATAACTGGAAAGCCATTGGAAATCGGTGGTTCCAAGGGAAGGGGGGATGCAACAGCAAGGGGAGGAATGTTCGCCCTTCGAGAGGTAGCCAAGAGGATGAAGATGGATCTTTCTAAAGCT
>JAKAYH010000120.1 GCA_021826835.1 Thermoplasmata archaeon
TGTGGGGTAGCCTGGTATCCTTCCAGCTTCGGGAGTTGGAGACTCCGGTCCAAATCCGGGCAGACCCATAACTAATAAAAAAAAGTTTCGTTAAATACTCCAACCACACGATAAATGCATGGCTAGTAAATAAATAGAAAATAAACATAGTTACAGGGAAACGTATTCTAGCTTGTTAAAGAATAGATATCTGAGGAGTCGATAGATATGGATTATCAATTTCAGAAAGCACATAAAAATAGTAATGGATTGAATGAGGGCACATAAAGACATTCATTCCCAGACCAAACTAGAACTCTACATTTCGCATTTTTGTTAGGAATTTGCTAAGGATCTGAACAGTGAGTAATTGACCGTTATCCCCATAAATGAAAAATCTAAAAAAAATAAGTTGTGTCAATTTGAAAGATAATTCAATTTATTGAAATTACTTTATCACTGCATTATTTATTACGATTTAAAATGGTGATATGTTTCGATATAATGTTACGAGGGTTAGAACAAAGTTAAGAGTATTTGGGGGACTATACATATACGAATAATTTATATGTAATTAGATTTTATCATATTGGTAAATTCAGATGGCAGGTTGGTTTTTCAAAGAACTTGGTGTTGGTTATGTTCGCCGTACTTCGCATATAGATGAATTTTTCAATAATTCAACAAAAGTGGATGCAATAGTGCGAGAGGCAATTCAAAATTCTGTTGATGCAAAAGATCACAATCAAGAAATAGTAATGGTTAGATTTAGACTTAGTAGAACGGGTTTGCATTTGGAAAAATCACTTTTAGAAAAATTACCGGAACATTTATCTTCTTCAGGAATAAATGTTTCTTCACAATTAGGGTCATCCGGAATTCCATATTTGTCCATAGAGGATTTTAACACAACAGGTTTGACCGGAAACCCAGATCAAAACAACATTAACTCTCAGGATGGAGATTTTTATAATTTTTGGTGGTCAGACGGGGTTATGAAAAAGGGTGGAAAATCAGGGGGAAGATGGGGTTTAGGAAAATATACATTTTTTGCATCTTCACAAATAAAGACTTTTTGGGGGCTAACAGTTAGGGAAGATAATGAGAACAAGATATTAATGGGTAGAGTGCTGCTTAAACCTCACACGGTTGAAAACGTATTTTACAATTCAGACGGTTTTTTTGTAACCTCCGATGAATTTCAACCTATTGTCGAAAGTGATGAAATTAATAATTTTGAAAAAATATTTCAGTTGAATCGAAAGAAATTTAATGGATTGTCGATTGTAATTCCTTTTCCTTTACAGGAAATTGATCACGATTCAATACTCTTGGCAATACTTGATCATTATCTATACTCTATAGTTACAGACAAAGTAAGAGTCAATATTTCTGAACATATAGCAGGGGATTCTGATAAAGAAACCATACTTAACAAAAATAATATCATTGAATTATTAAAAAGTAGAAACTCAGAAAATTCAAGTAAGTATTCCGAATATTATCAATTATCAAGAATTTTCGAACAGGTTCCTTCTACAAAAATTCACTGTGAACTTTCTATTGAAAATCTATCAAAACCCGAAATAACCGAAAAATCATTTGGTGAAGATCTTGAAAATTTAAGGCGATTGTTCGAGGATTTAACTTCTAAAATTGTGATCAAACTTAGAATTCCTGTTATAATATACGAATCTTCCAACCATTCGTACAATTCCTATTATGATATAGTTATTACTAAATTAAAAGACTCTGATAATTTCAATTCAAAAGTTTTTTGTCTGAGATCTGGTATTTTAGTTACTGATGCCATAAATATAAATGCAAGAGGACTAGTAATAATGCTAATTGCAGAGGATGAAAAGATTGCAAAATTCTTGGGCGATGCCGAAAATCCATCTCATACTAAATGGAGTTCGAGAACAGAGAATTTCATAGAAACATATTCAAAGGGAAAATCATTGCTTTCCTTTATACTTGAAAGTCCGGGTAAAATTCTCGATTTACTTAGAAAGAGTCCAACGAGAAGGGATATGAATCTATTAGAAGATGTATTTTATATAGATGTCGAACGCAATGTAACGACCCCAAGGGTTTCTAGTTCAGAAGTTCCCGTTATTAAAAAGAATCCTAGATTACTAGAGATTAATCAAACAACAGACGGTTTCTCAGTCTATTTGAACGATGAGTCATCGAAGTTGCAAGGAAGTGAAAAAATAATTTTTCCATTTGATTGTAAGATCGAAACGGCATATGTGGTAAGACGTGGAAATCCCATTAAAAAATATACGGATCAGGATTTTGATTTATCTAAAAAACCTATTAAGGTAGAAATTGAAGGGAATGGCGAACTAATTCAAAAGTACAATAATACGGCAATTGTTCGAGTTGATGATTATACATTTGCTTTTAAAGCTAGTGGATTTGATAAAAATCGAGATCTATATGTAAGTGCAAAAATTATTAAATCAGGGAGGGAATCAAATGCCAATAAGGAAGTTTAATTTTACAAACAGAATAAGGATTGGAAGGGATTGCATCAGTATTCAATTGGAAAACGAAAGGACCTCTCAATATGAATTTAGAGCAAAATTGAATCTTAATAATCTTGACTTTCCAAAAGATTCAGAAGTATTTCTGGAAGCTTACTACCAGACAGAGAAAAAAAGGTTTAGTTTTGGATCTTTAGGACAGCTATCTCAACCAAGCGACAGATCTCTTGCTGAATTTGCAAGTTTCGCAAATGTTAATTTTCGCTTATTAGTGGTCTCGCCAGGGGAACACAATAGAAGTATATTGGGTGTCGCTGATAGACTGACCCCGGAATATGGAGTAAATGGAAGAACACAGGGTAATGGAAAACTTTCAATTCTTCCAGTTGAAACTTCAGATGAAATGAGCGAAGCATGGAGATTGGACTTTTCAACTGACGAACCCGTTCTAATTCTAAATAGTCGACTATTTGACATTAAACAAAAATTAGACACGGATCCCATATTTAAATTGTTGATTTTACCGCAAGTAATTCGCTTTATTGTATACAGAATGATTTACATTGAACATGCTCAAATAGATGATGAGGACAGTGCTTATTCTAATTGGTTTAAATTTTTATTAAAACAGCTGAAAAAAGGAGTAAAAATACCTTCTACCGATGTTGATTCTGTTGATTTTGATGAAGAACTTCTAGATAAATGGACTAATGATGTAATTGACAATTTTTGTGATTCATTAAAATTATTGGAAAATGTTAATTCTGTAGTTTTGGAGGTTAAGAAATGAAACTTAAAGTAATGAATATTGCAGGTATAAAAGCCTTTCAAGAATATCTCAGTAAATTAAAAAGTGATGGAACACTTGAAAAACCTGATTACAATACGGGGGAATATTCGTATGAATATGGTAAAGAATGTGTCATGCTAGATGACATAAATCCAATAAGCACAAGGATGCAATTAGCTCAATATCTTGACAAAGTTTTTACAGAAAATTCAATACATAGATCAGAAGTGATTGGTGATAGAGGACTCTGGACATGGTTATCTTATGCATGGTTTGATCGATTAGCTCCAAAGGATGCAGGTTTTAGGAAAGTCAAAGAATATTACTCCTATGTGTATGTTCCCAGCTACAGAAGAAGTTATAGACACTCTATAGCATCAGCATATCTATTGTATACAGGATTAGGAGAGTCACTATCACGTTTATTTCTTGAATGTGATATTAATGAACATAATGACTTTGTTGAGCAATTAGCATCTTCCGGGTATATAGTCTCTAACAAATCCATTATTGAAGCCGCTCATTTGTTATACTGGGATTCCGTTTCTGGAAAAGCTAAACGGGGTTCCCAGACGAGGAATAAAACTGGCACACTTCGTAGATTTATTAGCGTTCTTGGCCAACTTGAAATTAACTATGATATATATACAGCTACTTCTGAAGAGATATTGAATCTCCTACCTAGCGAATTTGATAAATGGAAGTCGCCTTCGTGAAATGCTTTTCTATCCATAATTTACTATAATGAATTTCCAATAGAGAATTGGGATGGTAAGAATGATTAACGTAATTGATATCTTTGCTGGGCCCGGAGGTCTGAGCGAGGGATTTACATCTTATATAAATCTAAAAGGAGAAAATATTTTCAACATTGTAATGTCCATTGAGAAGGAACATTATGCTTTCGAAACCCTCAAACTTAGGACATTCTTCAGAGAGTTTGCTGGCAAACCACCAAAAGAGTATTATGATTTTATTCGTGGTGAAATTTCAATTAATGAACTTTTTAATTTATTCCCAAAAGAGGCTGAAAATGCATCCAAAAAAGTTTGGATGGTTGGTCTTGGTCCATCTGGTGCTTCGGTTTCAGAAATCCGAAAAAAGGTATTACCAACACTTGGTAATGATTCCACAACAGTCCTTATTGGAGGACCACCTTGCCAAGCGTATTCCTTAGTTGGAAGATCTAGAAATTCAGGTAACAAAAATTACAACCCTGAAAATGATGAAAGACAGAGACTTTATGTCGAATATTTACAATTTTTGGCAGATTACACGCCGGCTGTTTTCGTAATGGAAAATGTGAAAGGGATAATATCTGCAAAACTTGGGGAAAAAGAAATTTTTAGATTGATACTAAATGATTTACAATATCCATCAATTGCTTTGGAGAAAGAAGGAAGAGATCTGCTGGTACATCCAAATGCTGAATATCGCATATTCTCGTTAAAAACCGGATTATTACTTAATGAGAACAATATGAGAGATGCTGTAATAAGGGCGGAAAATTACGGTGTACCCCAAACAAGGCACCGTGTTTTTCTCCTTGGAATAAGATCTGATTTACCTGTGACCAGCATTATACCTTTGAAAAAGACCAAAACAGTTCCTATATCTAGTGTTATATCGGATCTTCCCCCCATCAGGAGTGGACTTTCTGAAAAGCCAGATTCAGACATTGCTTGGAAAGATATCTTTCATTCACAATTGAAAAGCAATTGGATCGCAGGAAATTCTGATAAAAACTATAGGGAATCTCTACATAGTAACATGAAAGAGTACCTTTGTAAAATTAATCCTCCAAAATTAGGCAAAGGAGGAGAATTCATTAGTGCATCCGTTGGGACTGAATACAATTCTTCGTGGTACAATGACAAAAATTTGTCAGGTGTCTGCAATCACATATCCAGAAATCACTTAGATGCTGATCTTTTTAGGTACTTTTTTGCAGCTTGTTATGCAGAGATATATGAGACAAGCCCAAAACTAAAAGATTTTCCAAAAGATCTATTACCGAACCACGCTAGCGTTGGAGAGGCATTAACTGGAAATGGGAATTTTTCAGATAGATTTAGAGTTCAAATTTCAAATCTACCTGGTAAAACTGTCGTTTCACACATAAGCAAAGATGGACATTACTTCATTCACCCCGATCCGATGCAGTGCAGGAGCTTGACTGTTCGTGAAGTGGCGAGAATTCAAACATTCCCGGATAATTATTTTTTTTGCGGGCCAAGAACAGCACAGTATGTTCAAGTTGGTAATGCAGTTCCACCATTTCTTGCAAAACAGATAGCTGAGATTATTGATGACATTTTTAACCAAGCAGTTAAAGGTGCAATAAACATCAAAATATAAATTCAAATGAATAAGTTTTAAAATAAAAAATCAAAAATATAGGTTCACAATAGATTTAAAAGAATAACGTAAATTTACTTGAAGAATAATATAGGGTGATAATTTGGACAAAATTTCAAAAATTAAAAGAAGTTGGAATATGTCACGAATAAAATCAACCAATACTTCACTCGAGTTGAAAGTTAGAAAGTATTTATTTGCAAATGGATATAGATATAAATTGCACTCAACGCTTATAGGTAAACCAGATTTATTATTTTCGAAGCAGAGAGTTGCAGTTTTTGTGAATGGGTGTTTCTGGCACATGCATGGTTGTAACTTATCAAAAATTCCTACTTCGAGAAGAGAATTCTGGGAAAAGAAATTGAATAGAAACAAAGCCAGAGATATCGAAGTGGAGGGTTTACTTAAAGAACTTGGTTGGAAAACAATTAGAATTTGGGAATGTGAAGTCAATAATAACATAGAAAAAGCAACCTATGATCTTATCTGCATAATAGCTAAAAAATTTATTTAATAACGAGTTTACACTACTATTTTTTGAAATTTCCTAACCTTTCCATGTGATTGATCCAATTTTAGATAATTTACTAGAATTACTTTAAAATACCTTTTGCACTTTGTTTCTAAATTTTTCATAAAATGTGCAAAATATTTTTCATGTATAATTGGATATAAAAATTATTGGAAAGAGCAATGATTAATAATGAATGTGGTTTACATAATATTATCTAATTTGCATCATCTCTTAAACAATATCTGTGGAAAAATAAGTTTAAAATTAAACATAAATAGAATAATTTTTCTTGGGGTTCAATGAATTAAATCAAAATTATGTATCAAAACTATTCTAGAGTTTATATATCGAATTTTAGTCAGGGAAGAGTCTTTGAAATCCTTTTTTTCCATCTTAATTTCTTTGTCTAATTCCCTGATATTTTCTTTAGAATCAACTTATTATCATTCTTTCACTATTTATCAAGTGCTTCGTTAATTACCTTAGCATAAAAACTTTTTTACCTCAATGTTTCAATCTGGCTATTTCCTTGAAACTTTTTTCTATGGATTCATCTAAATTTAATTTTACTCTCTTTCCGATATCTTATCAATAACTTGGAAAGAAATTAATATTTATATTTTTAAAATGTTGAACAATTAGAATTCAATTCCTGCCCTCAAATGACATCATTCTTCCGTCGGAATAAGTTCTGAAATAGTATTTATAAGCCCTGTCACCTGATTTTGCAGTGCATTCCCTCCCTTTACTGTAGTTTCCAATGAGTTCTATATAATCAATGCTGTCCCAACCAGTTCTTTCCTTGACCTCTTTTACCATGTTT
>JAKAYH010000121.1 GCA_021826835.1 Thermoplasmata archaeon
AAATGCCTAATTCTAATTTGCCAATCTGTATTTCTAAAAGTCAGTATTCTTTCCATGGAAATAAGCCAAACAGCTCTGATAATAACCTTAAAATCAATGATGTTAAGGTCAATTCTGGCTCTGGATTGATCATTGCATATTCTGGAGATATCATGACAATGCCTGGCTTGCCAGAAATTCCAGCAGCCTGCAACATAAATATAGATAAGTTTGGAGTGATCTCTAATTTAGTTTAATTTATTATAAATATTACTGATTTTAGGAATTATATACTTAACCGACTGTTTTTATTGAAAAGAAATATGAAGTCGGTATTTGTAAAAAATTAATTCCATTTAGATAGCCAATCATCAAGATCAGGAATATTTATGCAGGGAGTTGTAGAAAGATCAATTTGATAATGGGTCTTGGAGACACCCGATGGTTCCGGTTCCCCAAAATGAGGAATTTTATTAGCCCAAAAAAGAGATAAGGATCTTTCAGCTTCTAAAGCATCAAATATAGGCCCCAATTCATCTTGACTTTCCATTTTTGATATTCTTTCTGCCTTGACAAGTTTAACCAGGTCGCTTTCGCTGTTAATATTATTTTTTGCTATGTTTAATAAATCTCTTAAACTTATTCCTGAATCTTCATATCTAAGCATGATCGAAGCTACAATGATCTCCTCACCCTCGAAAGAGTATACTTGGCGATGAGAGAATTGATGGATTCTTTCACTCCCAGTGGTTGTTTTAACTTCTACGCGTTTATCAGATGATGAAAAGTCAAATTTTCTAGACGGTTCGCTATGCCAATATGGAAGCCAAAATTTGAACCCCTTAACTTGACTCATAAAAAAAAGTTCACCCCATAATCCCTGTCTTTCAGTAATTACATCATTTGAAGGATTAATTGAAAACAACTTTGAAACTGAGAGAAAAAAGGTTAAGAGATCTGATCTTTTAATTTTATTATCATGGATAAAACCTAAGAAACCACCGATGAGTGATAAAAATGTGTGTACATCAATATCAACATTTGACTCACATATAAGTAAGTCTAACTTTTCAATTATTGGCGGCATTCCAGAAATTGATATCTTATACTCATTACCGAGTTGGAGTGATATATGAGTGGTTCTCATACTTGGACCTAAGGATTTATCCAAACTGCAATCTACAAAAAGGGAAGGCCATCCAGATGTATTTACTCCGATGTATGAGCCTAAAAAACCAGAAATAGGAACTACCTTGAAAGTGTGTTCAAAATTGTCACCCTTCAATTGGCTAAAAAGATCTTCAATATTCATTTTCCGTTCCTCTAACAACATAATCCCCTAAGATATAGTTAGAGTTATCTTCTGGTATATAGACTGCAAAGGATGTTGAAACTATAGTCCTTGGATCGGTTTCCCTTAATCTTGGTGCAATTATATGAACTTGAAATTGTGGCTTCCCATCATGGATATATCTATCTCCGAGATAATTCGCACTTTCTCCTGAGAAAGGTTCAACTTTATCATCAGTCTTTGTTCTGTCCTCAATATTTCCATTCCTCATTAGAAGCAAATCGATTGTTTCCAGTTTTCTAGAACTGCTAAGACGTGACAAATATTCTATGACATATTCATTTTCCCAATCTGTTTTACTTGAAACTACATTATTAAGAAGTTCTAAGACTAACTCCATTGGACAATTCTTAATGACAGAGTGCTCAATAGATCCATATTCCTTTTGGATAGCTTGATGTCGCCAGAAAAATTCCTTAACATATATTACGTTTTTTTCTGCACTGGAAAAATCCTCTATGAGTTTATGTTGAATTTTCCAACCCTTGATTTGGAATTTTTTATAATGTGCAACGTTTTTTCTAGTAGGATTTAGCTTTGCATCATAGTCCAATTCAAACATCCTTGGCCATTTTCTAATTGGAATTCCTGAATCAGAGTATCTTGATAGTGAATCCCAAAAGTCATTCTCGTGACGTAACAATACCTTGTAATCTTCCTTCAACTGTCCTGTTAAAAAAATTCTGCATACATCAAGATATTTTTTCTTATATCCAAACCAACGTGCTCTTTGCTCAAGAGTATCCGCATTTGTGTCGTTCATTGCCCTTCTAGTTATGTATGTGACTGCTAACCCCCTAATTGTCAGCCCTCTTCCAAGCATGTTTCCACCTACAAAAATATTGTTTCCTAACTTAATTGGTGTGCTTAGAGGGTCTCTCCCAGTTGGAAGGCTGTTAACCATCCAGATTTCTAACTGCCATAGCTCGTATAAGAGTCCATCCTTTACTTCGGACCAACTTGGAATAGGATTTACGGTAGGAATTAATTTTTCATAAGCGGTAAAGAATAATTTAAGAAGTGATTGTTTTTCAGGATCAGTATCGACATTATTTAACGTAATTCTCCAATCCCGAATAATATCTTCTTTCACAATCTTGTAAGATTTGTCGTGTTCAGATTTTAAACTACTATTGTGAATAAGCATCGAATGCCAGTCCATATCTCCCCTTTTATGCCTTATAACAGCCCCTACAAAAAATATAGCGATGGCAAGACGCAGAGAATCGTTAATTGTTGAACCACCATTTTCTGCATCGATAATTGGAATTTCTTGCACAAATTCATTTATCGATTCACCAAAAAAAGTAGATCCTCCGCAATAACCACTACCTGGATTAATTAATATTCCAAAGTCGGGAGAAAGTGAATCAATTCCTTCCAATAATAAATTTGCCTCGGGAGTTGCTGTGTAGGCAATATAAGCATGAATCTTTAATATATCCCTTAACAATCGAATGCTCTTATAGACGGAAGATTCTTTCTTTTTCCTAAACATAGTATTAAGAGAAGCTTCATCACCCTCATCATCTATGATTAATATTGGGCAAGTATTGATATCTTTTTGAGAAAATATTTCATAAATATCTTTGATCCTGTTTTGTCTCTTAAGGGCAACTATAAGGGCATATTTTTTAGAATGATATTTGTTAGAGTGAAGTACACTTTCAATAACTTGAGAATCTACTGAACTTGTTGGATTTTTAAATGGAGTAATATTTGGTCGTTCTCCTACAAGATCTTTGAGAAGACGAGCATATGTTTGTTCAAGTAATGGGGTCTTTGTTCCTGCTAAGACAATAACTACGCCATATCCATTATCATATGCTAATGCTACAAGCACTGAATAGGAAAGAGTCTTTCCACTCTGAACCTTCCCAATAGCTAAACCGGTAGACGAGCCTGAAGGTGATAGTGGATTGGGACATTGCCCTAAAATATTGGCGGCAGTTTTAACGATCCCTTCCCAATCTTCTTCACTGACTTCTGCAGAATATTTATTTCTAATATGAGACAGTTCTTCTCCTTCAATATTAACAACCCATGGTTGAAATGATGAATTGTTCGTCGGATCTATTCCAAATGCGTTAGAGTCCATCATTCCTCACCAACTCTGATGCTTTTCTAAGTACAGAGTTCATTTTTGTTCTTATCTCGCCAGGTGAGACTAGCCCGTTTATTGCAGAATTCCTCGCCAATTTTTCAGCGAGGGCAAGGGCTATTACAAACTTGTGAAGAACTTGTAAATTAGCCCCATTTTCAAGAAATTCAGAGAAGAAGGAATTTGCCATGTTTAGATATATATTAATTAGATTTTCCTGCGGATAATCAACACTCATCCAATTTGCATCGCTCAATTGATCTTGCCAATAAAGCCGAAAAGTCAAGTTAGAGGAACCTAAAAAGAGGTTAAATTCAATTGGGGTATCGCTAACAGATTCAAGTTTCTTTGTATCCTCTACCTGTACAGATATAGGTTTTTGAGTTGTAGGAAATTCCATCTCCTCTATAATTGCTTCTTCAAATTTTTTATCCGAAAATAATTTTTTTATAGGTTCAGAACTAAATACCATTTCAGTTTTATCTAAAGGTTTATTTCTTTCTCTATGGCCTTCTGCTTTTTCCATATATTCTTGGCAATTTGATCTTAACTCGGAAATAAATAATTCCTCAAGATCTCCTGACCAGTCAAATGCATCCTTGGCTTGTGTGACTGGCCAATCATTCATATGGAGTTCTCCCACCAGTCTTTGTGATCTAAAAGAGTTTGCTTGACCAAATATCTCAGTAGGTTTGTATCCCTCACCCGGTCCACCAATAATAACTCTTCCTCTCCTTAATAACGCAAATCCTGCATCACGTTGACTACCAGGAATCATAATTCCCACCCAACCACTAGCATTTAAATAATTAGATGTTATCGGATTTTGTATCTTGATAGAAATATCTCTTTTCCATAAAGTCTGTTTTTCGCTGCCATGATCTTCTGTAAGCAATGGTGGTTCCTTGAAACTTAATGGTTCTCCATTCCACAATATTTCAACCTCCTTCGTTCGAAGGTCTTCTCTATAAATACTTCCAAGTTGATCCTTAATTCTTCCAAGAGTTCTTCCTTTTAATGGTTTATATAACTGTTCAATTTTTATCTCTGTGAAGTGGGTTTTTTCATCAGTAAATCGTTGTACAACTTCTATTTCTTCAGATTTTTTAATTGCAAGATCAGGTACATGTACAGAGATTTGTAATTCACGAGATGATCCAAGCATAGTGGTTCTAATACTCCATTTTCTCCCGAACCAGCATGCTGCAGTCTTTAGTCCCATCCCAAATTCACATCTTCCAGTATTGTTACGAGGAGGACTGTTTAACATTACTGCTCTTCTTAAATCGTCTAATTCCATACCATTTGCGTTGTCAAAAATCACCAAAGAATTCTGCTCATCATCATAATTAATTACTATTCTTAATTTTTTGAACTTTTCCCCCTCATATGCTTTTATTAGAGAAACCTTATTGTTGTAGTAACTTTGTGTGGAGTTATCAACGAATTCTGCTATGGCGTACCAAGGTTTATAGCTAAGCCTTTGATATGTTGCATATACTCCTGAATCTGGCCTCACACTAATTGTTTCATTTTCTAATCTTTCTACATCAACTGACATTATATTCACTTCTCCATAATTGTAGGTTCACTTACTACGTTCTCATTCCATATTTGTTTTTTTGAGTATTGCTGTACATGATTCTTTTTTTCAGCCATACCCACGAGTGCATTTGCAACTATATTAGCAACTTCCACGTTTACAGCATTCCCGAGAGAAGAATAAGCCCTGGACAAAGTTGACGGTAAGAAATTTAATTGTTCCATACTTTGCAATCTCTTGCACTCCAATGGTGTAATGTATCTGTTTTCCCACATAACTATTGGAACTTGAGACATGTTCATTGCTACGAGAGCAGGAGAGGTATTTGGGCGTTTTACCCTGATTCCAGAAGGCCTTAGTTGAATCACATAATTTGTTAAACTTCTATTTTCATCTAGTGGATTTTTCTTATGACAATTCCATTCAAATTTTTGAAAACTTGGGACAAATTTCTGTACCTTTTCAGCCCAAGTTCGTAGATCTTGCTCATACTTTAAAAATAAATTTCTACTATTTTTTATGTATTTGACCTTCCAATCTGGGAATTTTGCATTAGATCTTGCATATCGTGGAAGCATACATAGCAATTCTTCTTTGGTTGATGCAATATTTAATTCTTTACCAAATGATCCTTTATATTTTCTCAACTCGTCTAAAGACAATTCAAAAGGTGGTTTATCTTCAAATGGGTAAGTAGCTCCATACTCCATTGCCCAAAGAGGAAGTGGTATGTGTTCACTTTTTGGTATAATGTTCAAAAATTCTTGCCATGTTTCAATTTTTTGTTTCAGTTCTAACGAGATATTCCTAACATCGCTAGAATTAGTAGATAAAACTGACTTCAAATTTAAATCAAATTTCCTAGAATCTCGTACATTTTTAATTTTTTTTGAAATATCAACTAACGGAGAGAGACTTGCTACGATATATACCCTATACCTCACCTGTGGAATACCAAATTGGTGAGGTGAAATTTCCTCTATGTCAACAAAATATCCTTGATTTTCAAGTTCCTTCTTAATAATTGACCAACTTCGTCCATTTCCGTGATTCTTAAGATTGGGAACATTTTCAAGGATGATATAGTGTGGTTTGTGAAAATTAACAACCTTTAATATTTGTTGATATAAATCCCCCAATTTTGGATGATCCAATCCAGCTTGTGCTCCCGCCTTTGAAAACGGTTGGCATGGAAAACCTGCACACAAAATATCATGACTTGGAATGTCAGCGGGATGTATATCCCTAATATCTCCTGAACAATTCATTCCAAAATTTTTATTGTACAAATCCCGTAATTCAACATCTATCTCTGATGCGAAAACACATTCGTGCCCTAATCTATCAAGGGCTAAATGAAAACCCCCCAGCCCCGCAAAGAGATCTATAAATTTCACAAAATTACAACGTGTTTTTATTGATAAAATTTTCGTTTTGAATAGGTTTGGAAGGCGATTATTTTGTAACAAATCTTTATATTTTCTAACCAAGCAATGTTAGAAAAAGAACAAATAGTTGTCTTTTCACAGATTGACTACTTCTATCATAATGATAACTATTGAAAAGCACTAAGGTTTTTCCCTATCATTTGTCATTATTATTTTAATCCCATTTTTTTGTAGTTGGAAATTTGATAATAAGAATAAGGTTGTATCAATAAACAGTCACAGATATAGGTTCAACTAATTGCTTTAATTTTCCTTTCAACAGAATTCTCAACATCTATTCTATGATCTATCTTTATTATTGTTTCCACTCTAAGAAATCCTTTAGATACCAGGTATTCTTCAGCGTTTTTTATAGAATTAAAAAGGTCATCCATGGTTTCAGATTCAATCACAGTGGCCATACTGTTCGGATAACATTTAATATTTCCCTCTTTTAATTTATCAATGGCCCCTTTGATGGTCTTCCCCGCTGACACACCGCTTCCTATGGGATAAAATGTCACATCTGCAACTATCATGAC
>JAKAYH010000122.1 GCA_021826835.1 Thermoplasmata archaeon
CACATCGAAATAGGAATACCACGCTGCCTTAAAGCATTCAAGACGATTGTCCTCATCTTTCCCCTGCAGATTATTGAATAATTTTTCTATTGCCTTAAGTGCCATAATTATGGCTAATTCACTTTCTCTGTTCGAGAAGATTGTTTCTATTGCATGATCAAGTGATCGTATACCCGTTGACCTCCAGAGTTTATCTGGAGTCTCCTTAGCAGCTGCCGGGTCAATAAATATTATTGAAGGAGTAATTGCTTTGTCTCTCACACCATTCTTAACCGAATCGAAAGTGTAACCAGCTATATGGGAGAATTCTGATGCCGAGAGTGTGGTGGGTACAACAAGATGAGGTATATTTACATCATAATAATGCCTCAGCATTTTTGATGAATCTATAACGCTTCCTCCACCAATTGATAGTAGTATATCGCAGTTGTTGTTTCTATATGCCTCAATTCCATGTTCAATTTCTTCAATGGGAGAATGTTGCGTAATATCTGAGAATACAACATAGTCAATACCCAGAGAATTGATAATTGATGCAAAAAACTTTGACTTTGATACAGAACTACCAGTTACAATGAGAGCTTTTTTCTTGTTGAGTCTTTCTATTTGACTGTTTATGGATGATACCGAGTTTTTTCCGTATATTACCTTGTCAATTGGCAAATAATTGAATTCAATCATTTTTTGAACCATGATTCCATATAATGCGGGTCTTCAAACTCTTTGCCGGTCTTTGTAAGAACAAGGGGCTCGTAAGATTCAACCATAACTGCAACCTCGTCAGTTCCCTCCTTTCCTATGGCTGCCTCAACTGTTCCAGGTTGTGGTCCATGAATAATACCTCTCACGTGCACCGTAACTGAACCTTCTTCTATGCCCTTTCTACTCATGAAATTTCCTGAAGAATAAAAGAGGACTTCATCCACATCTATGTTGTTATGGTAATAAGAAATGGGGATACTCCTTGGATGAAAGTCAAATTTTCTAGGAAGGAAAGTTCCAACCATAAATCCTTTTCCAGAAAAAGTCTCATGTATTGGTGGTGGCATATGCAGTTTACCAACAATGGGGGCCATATTGTCAACATTAATCGCAAATGGATAAAGATAGCCATCCCATCCTACAACATCCAGAATTGATTTGTCTCTCTCCTCAACCATATAGTAGTTGTCATATTCCACGTAGACATTAAAATTCTGGTCTTTCTTTGAAGGCTCCTTAAGTTCCGGGAATCTAATATCTCTACTATAATAAGGTGTACCTTCTTTCAATTGACCATACTTATTAAGATATCTTGAAGGTAAATCCATGTGCTCTCTTGATTCTATGATGAAAAAGTAACTTTCACTTGTGCTCAGACGGAATGTGGTACCTCTTGGGACAAAGACATAATCACCTTTGTGATAATTCAGGTCCCCCTGTGGAGATGACAGCGTTCCACTCCCTTTCTGAACAAACAGGAGGATATCGGCATATGAATTTCGATAGAAATCATTTGAGCTCTCTGTGATATTGGCAATGCCTATCCTAAGCTTTGAATTTGATAGAATGAACTTTCTTGAATCGATAAATGTGCCATCAGTCTTTATTTTACCTGCTTTAATATGCAGATGCTTTGTAACCTCTTCAGGTGTTTCATCTTTTTGTTTCTCTCTTTTAGTAAGAGATTTAACCCTCGTTGGTTCGTTCAGATGATACAATAGAGAATATGCACCGTCGAAACTATCTTCACCGAATAATTCCTCTTTTAAAATTTCATCTTTGTGGTCATATGTGTGTCTGCTCTCTGTTAATTTTCCCTGTTTTACGTAAAATACCATCAAATCACCTTATTCAACAGATTTCCAAGAATTGGGGACTGCATTAAAACTTCATCGTTTTTCTGAATCCATCTTGGTTTTTCTTGAGGCATTTCTGTTATGCATCCACCTGGCATTGTCCCTGTCATTATTATATCTCCCGCTTTTAATTGGGATGACATCGACGCATAACTTATCAACTTCTCAATTGGCCAGTAGATTCTCTTAAGATTTGATTCCCCAAAGAGATGGCCGTTAATTTGGGTCTCTACAGGTATGTCAAATTTCCCATTTTTTAAGAGCGGTTTAAGGTCTTTGAGTGTAACGATACAATCCCCTATTCCCGTTGCGAAATCTTTTGACTTTGACGGCCCAAGGCCGATCTTCATCTCTCTGCGTTGAAGATCTCTTGCGCTCCAGTCATTCATCAATACCATGCCAAATATGTGATTGAATGCTTCTTCCTCAGAAATATCCTTTCCGCTCTGTCCAATTATAATCCCTATCTCCATTTCAAAATCAAGTTCTTCTGTGAAATTAGGATATTTAAATGAACCGCCGTGTGGTATAAGACCACTGTTGGATGTAAAATAATAAGCTGGAATTTTATACCATTCAGGTTCCATGTCAAGACCTCTTCTTCTTCTGGAATTTTTCACATGATCTTCAAAGGCATAGAAATCTCTTATCTGACCAGGGTATTTTAACGGGGACAGGTAAGAATCAATTTTTGAGATGATATATGTATCCTTAAAAGAGGAATCTGCAGGTTCATTTTCAGTAAAAGCTTTAAAGAAATCCCTCTCTAGATGTTCCTCAGAGATATCAAAGATCATTGTGGCATCATAGGCTTTGGTTCCTTTGAAAATAACAGTTACTATCCGCTCATTGGAGATAATTCTTCCTATTCTCATATGGTATCAGCTTAAAGGTTTCCTCTCTTAGCCTGTTCTAATTCAATGGACTGGAAGAGTGATTTAAAGTTTCCCTTTCCAAAGGATGTTGCACCCCTCCTTTGTATTACCTCATAGAATACTGTTGGTCTGTCTCCTACAGGCTTTGTGAATATCTGCAGTAGATACCCGTCATCATCTCTATCCACCAAAATGTCAAGTGCTTGGAGCTTGTCAATATCCTCCTTTATCTTTCCTACTCTGTCCTCTAACGTGTCGTAATATACCTTTGGAGTTGAGAGAAATTCAATGCCTCTGGATTTCATATCAGAAACTGTTTTAATTATATCATCAGTTTCCATTGCAATATGCTGAACTCCTGGTGAATTGTAGTAGTCAATATATTCCTGAATTTGTGATTTCTTCAGACCGAGAGCCGGTTCGTTTATAGGAAATATTATTTTTCTGTTATTGTAATGGACGACCTTTGACCTGAGGGCAGAATATTCAGTGCTTATATCCTTATCATCGAAACTTATTAGCTGGTCGAATCCAAAACCTTTGGTATAATATTCAACCCACTGATCCATCTTCTTATCCTCTACATTCCCAACTATATGATCTATTTTCTTTATACCTGTAGGTTTGATGTCCGGTGATTCCACTTCTTTGAATCCTGGGGGGAGTTCATCCTCATATTCGCCATAATCATTTAGAGAATGAAGTGTTTCTCCAAAAGAATTGGATATTGCACTATAAAGAGTTCCATTATCTGTTTTGATCTTTTTCACAGGGCCATGTTTGACAACGCCTCTTCTATCAATTTCGGCGATGGTATCGTTAATATCCGGGACTGTCATGGATATATCTCTAACGCCATCTCCGTGAATTCTTGTATGCTCTGTAATAGGGGAAGATGGAAATAATGTGTTGGTAAAAATGAACTTTATATCGCCCTGTTTTAAAAGATAAGATACCCTATCCCTGACACCAGTTTCTGGTCCTGAATAACCTACCAATTTAAATCCCAAACCATATTGGTGGAAATAACTCCATTCCTTGGCTGATCCTACATAAAATTCAAGTGTATCTACAGAGTCTAAAATCTTTTCTGATACCATAGAATAAAATTCCATGGACTATAATAAG
Source organism: Thermoplasmata archaeon (assembly GCA_021826835.1). The sequence continues at coordinate 3,842 of JAKAYH010000122.1, forward strand.
TTTATCTAAAAATTGGTTCTCTACCGTGCTACAGAGTGTCTCGGTATGCATATGGCATTGACACTCAAAATATTAATACAAATATAGAGCATGATATATAGAGATTTTAAATAAAATATCACATCTTCTTCCGTACGGCCAGTAATAGTTAGAATGCCATAGAATGTCACGAAATATTTATATTATGCATTGAGAATTCCTGATTTTGAAAATCAAAACTGTTAATTTAAAACTCGCTTTGTTAATACTCATTGGGGTGTTTTTAATCATCGGGATACATTTCATAATTTCCAATAGTGATTCTTCATTTGAACAAGGACATAACTTTGTTACTCAGGAAAAATATGCAAAGTTTTGTGTTTCCAATAACAAATTGACGGAAATATACAAAAATACTGGTTTGAATTTTAAAAAAGAACATCGTCTAGAGCCCAAATTTTTCGGTCAATTTAAACAGAATGAATTTGCCAGCAATCACACTTTAGACAACTCAACAAATGGAAACTTATTGCGATGGACTTTTGAGAAGGATTCAGCTGGAGGTTTTATAGTTTCACTTTCAGATAAGAGTACTAATAAAATAGTTATTACATTTGCCTTATTGGGCATATTAGGTACCTTCTCAATAGAAACTCTTCTTCCAGATAAGGGCCCTGAAACTATTGCATTTTTAAAAAATCCACATAGTTTGAAAAACGATCTAAAGGGGGTTTTTAGTGCACTTGTTATAATTGCAATGATTATGGCGTTTCTAAATTTAGTGGGTTCATACAATGGTATCTTTATAGGTTATCAAATCTACAATGTTAATATGAACGGGGTTTCAGTGAGTTTCGTATCTCCATTAATAAATACAAACCCTGCACCAGGGTTCATTCCATTTGGGAGAGGGGAAATCTGAGGTTAGAACATGGAGAGCTTCAGCAAATGGATCAAGAACAGTAAACTAACAATAGAATTTATGAAAAAAAAATTCTATTTTATTATATTGATAAACGTATTAATGTGGGTAGGCGCGGTATACTGTATATACTACACATTAACCGGTGCAATGTCATCTTTTGAAGAATATATTGTTATTACACTAATCCCCATTTTTGGCACATTCAGTTCAAGGTCAAAGAAAAAGAAACCTCAACCAAATAAAGGCGCTCACACCACAAAACAAATTGTTAAAAAATGAGTCTTGATAATGGAAGTTTATTCATAATAATTTTTATTTTTTGTAATTTTCATCAATGGTGTAACATGTGAAATTAAAAACTCACATATTTTATTATATTGAGAGTAATTCCAAATATGGCTGAACACGGTGCAAATGAAAAAAAATCATACTCTGAAATCAATGAGGATAAAGATGTCATTTACATGCAGGTGCTATGCCTAAAAATAAGAGAAGGGCATTGGAAAAATAAGGATGAAATTATTAGAATTTTTAAGGAATTCATAACTCTGCCTCATGAAATCAATGGCATCATTCATACAAAGGTATACAAATCTCTCAGATATGATTCTGATTTCATAATTTGGTTATCTTCAAGAAACCCCCCAACTATAAGGGAGGCAATGGATATTATTTATTCAAAATCAGGGCATTTAGCAAAATCTACCTTTAGCATGCTTTCCATTTATGTCAAATCACCCTATCTGAAAAATGCAACCCATATCGAAGAAGATCTGAAAAAAAAGGGTCTGAAATATTTTGTTGGTTATCCTATGAGCAAAGACCCGGAGTGGTATCTTATGGATTATGACACCAGAAAGAAAATAATGGATGAGCACATTAAAACTGCCATGACTCACCCGATGAATCAGGGAATTCAGTCTTATACAACATATTCTTTCAGCATTGCGGATCAGGAATTTGCTGTTCTATATGAAGTAGATTCCCTATACAGATGGATGAAGGTTGCAGAATCACTTCGTGAGGTAAAGGCAAGAAAATGGATCACAAAGGAAGAGCCTATATTAATTGGAATTAGTGTTGACTGACATACCCCCATAATGAAGGATTGGAGATTCTCACTTTTACCTTCTTTTCGTCTTCATCCCTCGCGATCTGGACGGCTTTATGAGAACCCATTGCTGAGTTTAAACTCGCTTCAGTCATGAACCTTGCCCCTTTAGGGATATTTCTTCAACCTGCTCCTCTACTCAGACTGCAGAACGGAGACATTGCGAACCTCATGTGGAAGTTCTCTCGGTTCAATAGTCGAATGAGAATTTTCATCCATGACTTTCTAACGGTTTTCACTTGAGAAGTTTCTCTTGCCTGAATCTTAATACCTTTGCAACGTATATTGGTTTTGCAATTCATCCACATCGCAAACTTGGTGGGTTTCTTGCTCAAATCATTGTAAGGAATAAGGAATGTACATTATAAGATATTCAGAGATTGGTCTAAAGGGAAAAAGTTCCAGAAGGCAAATGGAATCTAGGTTGGTCAGCAACGTTAAATATGCATTAAATACAAATGGATTGAGCGCAGAAGTTAAGTGTGTATTTGGAAGAATATACGTTGAATCAGATGAACCCTCTATTGGTAACATTCTTTCACGAATTTTCGGGATAAAATCTTACTCGAAAGCCAAACGATTCAAATTGACCGAATTTAAAGATATTGTTGACACCGCAGAGCAACTCTTTGCGGATCAGGTAAAGGGAAAAACATTTTCGGTAAGAACAAGAAGAATTGGTGACCACAATTTTAAATCAATGGAAGTATCACAGGCAATTGCGGACAGACTTTATGAAAAATCTTCAGGTGTGAACCTTAATAATCCGGAGGTTGAGGTATACTTGGAGATACGGGATAATCAGGTCTATTACTTTACAGAAAAAATGAAGGGACCAGGCGGGTTACCTTTGGCAACAGAAGGAAGATATCTTGCCCTCGTTTCAGGAGGGATTGATTCTCCGGTGGCAGCTTGGATGATGATGAAGAGAGGGTCTCCCGTTGATTTCCTTTTCATATCAATGGCTGATCCAATTGATACCATGGAATTCTATCGCGCCATCTCTATCCTCCACAAAAACTGGTCATATGGATACAGTTCAAACACTTTCATTTGTGACTTCAGACCG
>JAKAYH010000123.1 GCA_021826835.1 Thermoplasmata archaeon
TAGTAGTTGAATATCATTCAGGTTACCGGCATTTTGAAAAACTCCTTGAAGACATTACATTGCTTGTGAATCGGAACACCGAAGTAATACTCGAAAACCATGGAAGTCTAAGAAAGATTTCAGATCCCCTAAAAAGATTGATTGACAGGGGCCTCATAGTCACCTATCGGTCTCCAGAAATAGCAGAACAAGATCACATAGAGCAATATTCAATTCTTCCCGTATTAACTTATAAAAATATTAATATCGAAAAATCTGTAAAGACGGATGAACTAAGGCTCGGAACCTTTGGTTTTATCGGGAAGCAAAAGGGAAATGAAGATATAATCTCACTGGCTTTTAAGCTGAAAGTTCACGCTACACTTTTATTAGGAGTAAATCCAACTGACCCTGGCGCAGAAAAGAAGATTCTCGACTTCGAGAAAAAATATGGGAAAGGAAGAAATATATCTATCAGGGTATATGATCGGCAAATCAGTTATTATGACAATGTTCTTGTAGACGTTTTTATAGGAAATCATACTGACAAGGATATAATAAATACTATGTCCCGTTGTTCTCACATTGTTTTTGCTCATAGAACAAGAATGGAAGAGTCCGGAACAATCAAGTACGCTAAACGTCTTTTGAAACCAATTTTTGCGCTCGACAGTTTTCAGTCCAGGATAGGTCAGGTATATAGATTTTCCAAATTCACCAATCTGACCCCTTTCAGGCTTATTATGGAAAATGTTGTAGAAGTTGGTCTTGCCGTTGTCAGGGGAGATCTGAAATTAAGCACCTCGATTCAACAAATTTCTCGATCCATTGTGGTTCAGCTAAAGGCATTATTTAGACACGATTCTCCTAATAGAAAATCCCTTGTTAAAATGTCTAGGAGTAACATAAGAGACGATGACGGTTTGGATTACATGATGGCAATTCTAAGGTATACGAGGTCTTCCTAAGGCGTAATTTAGCGGTTTGTCTATAAACTCCGAGTTTATATGTTTTAAATGCTATGTGTGTTGTTGACTTCTGCAAATTACCTTGTGCGGAGAAGACAAGGAATTGAATCCTCCAAACCTAAAGCTTATCAAGTTATCAAATTGCTACATAAAAGGTATAGTTGCACATGGCAATATCATTCTGGATCGACGTTGTTCTTCCTTAATTGAATGATCTTAGCTCTTGGCCACTTCTTGTTGAATTTTGTTAGGTTTTCAAAGAATGTGCTTTCATGGACTTTCAGTGAAACGTGCTCCTCGTGAACAGCACGGGCACTTGGTTCCACTCTAACGTCGAACCCGAGGGCCTTAGCTCTGAGACAATAATCTGCATCTTCAAATCCATTTACAAAAGTCTCATCCAAAAAGCCAATACGTTTGAATACGCTATTTGGAATATAAAATAAAGCACCTGTTACAAAATCGACTTTCTTTGGTGGGAAAGCGCTGACTTGAAAAGTTCTTACGTATCTGGTCCTCAATTTACGTGCTCTAAGATAGGTTCTGATAGTGTAAAAGGGTGCAAGGTTTATGGAATCTTTTAGTAATATACTTAGAACGTTGAAGTAGAAGACCCCTCCGTTGTGCTGTAACTTACCGCCATCGTATCTCAGCACCCCGCCAACTATCCCCATTTTTTTTCCAGATCTGTTTATTATATTCTTAATTGTGTCAGGTTCCACGAAGCAGTCATCGTTAAGTAACAGAATATCTTCAGCTTCAACTCTTGAAAGACCATGATTCACGGAACGTGAAAATGAAAAATCAGTCCCGGATGAAACAACAGCTACTATCTTACTGCCAAGCGGCAGTTCAGACTCAGAAAGACACCGCTTACATCTTTTAAATCTTTCAGATTCGATGGAAGCAGTAGGAATTATAATAAGTAATGGATTTCCACTGAAGAATGTAGCACCTGGCTCTATCTCAATAGTTTCAACCAATAGAAAGCATGAATTCTCACTAATACTTTAATCTTGCACATTTGTCCGACACGTTATAGTGACTCAAATGATGTATAGTGTCTAATTACCTATCTTTTTAACCCATTTAATCACTACACTTTGTAACCCCATAATGTCCTAGACCCATAGAAACATGTAAATACCTTGCAGTGAGTAGTTATTCACCACGACATTCATAAGAAAGCTAAAGACAAAATCGGGAACTTACCTTGCCGAGGTGCGCAACAAAGTAGTGGACGGCAAGGTAAAGCAGGAATTCATCAGGTACATTGGAAAGGAGATGAACAGCTCGACCGTGAGGAGGGTATCAACCCATAACGTAAAGGTCATGGAGGGGCAGTGCACAGAATATCCTTAAAGCTTGGAATCAGTGATCTTGTGTCACGGAATGCATTGAAATCTTCATCTCAATTTTAGACAGATACGATATGGATTACGAATAGTTACAGCCTTTTTCGATCTCTTCAGGACGGTGAAGAGATCGGCGCAGAAATGAAAGCAAAACAGAAAGAAATACTGTAGAAATTTTCAATATAAGCAGAACAAATTATTACAATTCTGAATAGTTAAGGGCAAGAATCACTGTTGAGCACTCAATTAGAGGTTTATTAAAAGCCTCATAAAATGCTTCGTCTCTAAATTCTGTACTTGAGCCGTTATTTTATTGCAGTTTTTACTTCCAGGCAATAATTGTTCCGTGGTATTTTATACCAGTAGAATTCAAAGGATTGTGATTGAAAATTCTAAAGTTAAATCCGGATCTTAGTATAGTTTCAGTTAATTTATTCAGTTGGTCAGAATTTTCGGCAGTATACTCTATGGTAATTCCCAGTTTTACTAATTTAAGATCGGATTCAGTTATTGAAAATTCGCCTCCTTTACAATCAGCCTTTACGTAATCTATATGGGCAAGACCAAAATAACTAAGGATTTCACGAAGCGGCAAGGCTTTTGCCTCGACATAACTTTCGTATTTCCTCTTATTAAATGCAGAAGCGCTACCATCAACTATATAATTATCAAATCCAAATCGGAGAATTCCCCCGGTCCCTAATGCCAATCTAGCACTCTTGATCTCATAGTTACTACACATTTGCAGATTTTTAACAAGTTTATCATAGTGAACTGGTTCTACTGCATATACAATTGCTTTTTTTGAAGCGAAAAACAGAGCTGTGTCACCAGCCTCGGCCCCAATATCTAAAATAGTTTTGGCATCTAAATTCCAATTATCGTGAATCCGCATTACAAAAGTCTCCGCAAATGTCCAAGGATCTATTGAGTCAAGATACATTTGTCCCCCACCATCAGGAATTATAACTCTTTTTTGAAGATCTACACATATCACTGGCACGTTAGCGTGGGTCGGGATCGCGTGCTGGGTAGAATAGAGTATCCCCCCAAACTTATAGATCAGTTTGAAGATGTCAAGAAAATTGAGCATTTCCACCTCAGACAGAGAAATTAAGTGTATGTTTATATCATCGGTGTATGGCTCAGCTTCGATCACAAATCCATCGCTCTCAATCCTTATGTTGAAGCCCATGGAGATAATGTCGAAGAGCGAGAACGATATCTTTCTATACAGTATGGTATATTGTTTTTTAAGTAGTTTCTGGCATACAGACTGAAATTCACGCCTAGCCAATGAGAACTCTACTTTAGAAGTTATATTTAACGATCCTGAGGTTGCTTTACTTAAATTTTTCCTTACGGTAGAATAAAGCTTTGTCAATCCCCGATTTACTCTATCCAGTTTATCATTATACAACTCATTTGTCGCTTCTTGCTTCATATCACTATTGTAAAAGCAGACCAAAGATAAAACCTTCTGTGACAACTGTGCAGGAAACTGGCAATATCTTAAGGGGTTTGTCTTCGTCTGAGGCACATCCCCATAGGGTACCACAGCATCTTGAGGTACTGAAGATTACAAATACCGACGGTAAGATATGATTCAAGAACAGTCTTGTACACCAGTTAAAGACTTATCTGGTATATGGGCAGGGGAAAATTCTAGCTTAGTTACCAAAGGAAGTGAAGAAACTTGCAGAACGCCTCGATATGAAATCAAAAGTATTCCATTAAAATGTTCGAAGTTAGGGGCAACATGATAAGTGCAAAAGGATTGATCCGTTTCCTTATGATTTTACGTTTAATTCTGAGATGACATGCGCATTTCGCGGCGAGCAAGCCGGGCGTTTTCGGAATTACATCAACCTCACTGCATATTAAAATCATCGTATTCATTGAGTATATCTTTTGCTTTTAAAGAATAAAGGTCCATTACAGTTTCAGAAACGTTTTCTGTACCTAACATTTGCATTAAATATAATTTAAAGTCCTCAGTTATCCTATAAAAAGACATCATAGCAGACATTACAAAACCGGTTACCCCCTCCTTATATCCTTTACTTACAAAAAATCGGTGATAGAATTCGTAGAGGAAGTTTACTACAATTTTGCTGAAGGTTACTTTTTTTTTGGCTTTCTTATACCGCAATCTAGAACCTATTGTTGTATACCTGTTTAATTTTTCCACAAAACTTTCAACAGATATGTAATTGAAGTGTATTATATGAAGGGAAAAATCTTCAGAAATTAGCATTCGCTTACTGTCTGGCACCGGATGTTCAAACCCATGAATCTGATTGTCAAACACAATAGCACCTTTTCTGAACATTCTAGGGAGAATATCCTGATTTACCCCCCATCCAGCTCCATGTAGTGACTGCCCGAAGAAATAATTCTCGCGTGGTATATATATTATATCGAAATCGCTATTATTTTTCACTATTTCTGACATTTTCTTAGCGAGATCAAGTGGTATTATCTCATCTGCGTCCAAGAATAGAATCCAATCGTTTTTTGCTTGATACACCGCTTTTTGCCTTATTGGATCTGCATATCCCTCTGGAGGAAAGTTTAATATTCTCGCATTGAAATTTTTCGCAATCTCTACCGTACGATCTGTGCTACTTCCATCTGCTATTATGATTTCGTTAGCCCAAAGTACACTTTTAATACAGTTTTCTATATTCCTTTCCTCGTTAAAAGTGGGTATTATCACGGTTAAATCTACTTTATTAGGAGTCATAACTCATTCCCTGAACGAATCAATATGGATTCACGCATATATAATTCCATAGCTATTTGACTTGATCTTTGGGAGTAATTGACTTGTAAGTTTATAGTTTAAGTAAGAGAAGTTTGCAACATCCTTTAGCCACCTAACTGGAGTTTTCCCCCTTGTTCCCCCTCCAACGCTCCCGATACTAAAATCTATCCAGCTGGGTTCAAAGTTTGCTAGCATTAATCTAATGGAGAGGTCTATATCTTCGGCACCGTTAATAAAAGTCTCGTCGAACACTTTTGCGTTAAGCTTCTTTACAAACGTAGAATTCAAAATCCCAAAATCGCCAGTTAGGAGTAGGCTTACGATTTTTTTGAAAGAATGGAACTTTTCTTTTTCTCCAGCTGTTCTCATTTTAATATTTACGTCAAACCGACTTTCCAATAACTCTCTCCTTATAATATTTCTCCCTTGAGAGAATGCGCGGACTTTGCCAATTAAGTTCTCATTTCCAAGTTCAATTAAATAGGAATGCCCATAAATTAATTCCTTTATGAAAAGCGCGTTTGCAGTGTCCTCAGCTTTACTTAGCGCCTCCCTCAGTCTCTGCGGACTCTCCATTGCAATCATGTCATCATTTGAAAAGACAATCCAGTTCGGAGAATATTCAAGTGCAAGTTTAAATCCGACATTGAAGCTGTGCGAAAGATTAAAAAAATTATCTTTTGCGCTTTCAACAAAGATGATGTGAAACCCTCCGAAAGTGTCTAAAGCTGCCTTACTCCACTTTCCATTAACATTAGCTGTAGGAATCACGACGATGTCATCGCTACTCTGGTTGACTTCGACAATTTTGGGTTCAGATTTTACGCGTTTTCTCATCCAATCAAACAGTTGATATTTGTCTTGGAAAGAGAGATAGAATTTTTCAATTTCTGAAATCGTATTACTTGAGTAGTGATATTCTCTGGTAGATTCCAGCAATTCATCATCGCCTAATATTTTAGTTTTCCGAAAAAGGTTCATTTCAGGGCATCATCGCCTAATATTTTAGTTTTCCGAAAAAGGTTCATCTCAAGATTTATGTAAGAAATGGGCTGGTGAATAACATAGAATTTTGAAGTCATAAATAAATTATTCAAATACATTATTTCTTGCTTTTTTTTAGTTATATTATAGTGTTTGACATTATATTGTATCCTTATTGACCTATGAACCTGCTTATCCAATCCTCACAGAATGAAGGACTCCTTGATAGTTCTATGAAGCCATTCCTAACCGTCTCAACCATCATATTCTGGTTTTTCACAAAGGTCCTTGAAATTACCTTTTTATAGACTTTCAGATCGGCTCTATCGGATTCAGCTGTGGTGAGTACGTAGGCAGGAATATGAGTTCAATGTCCAGTATCTCAGCAGTTGTTGCCACGTTTTCTGTCCTTTGCGCAGTAAAGTTGTCCAGCATCATGATAATGTGATTGAATGGATTTCTCAGTCTTATCTCCCTGAGGAAATTCATGACGCTTGCCTGCCTGGAATTTGGATACATGTTCACCACTCCACACCCATTGAATGCATAAAAACCAAAGGTGTTTGCCCTGAACTTTGTGGTGTTCCTTATTATAATCGGCTTTGTGAACGACCACATCCTCACCGTATTCGAAGAGGTCTGTGGCGCAGCCTCGTCAAAGAATCCTATGATTGTGTCATCCGGATTTATCTAACCGAGTTTTTTTAGCTTTCCTCAGCATCGGCAGGTTTCCTGTAATCTACCTGATATGGTTTTGCATGCTTCATCCTGAATCCCTTCAGTATCTCGGAATATTCCACTTCGAATTCTGTTCTGATGAGATCGATCACATCTCCAAGGTACCAG
>JAKAYH010000124.1 GCA_021826835.1 Thermoplasmata archaeon
TAACACCAAATCAATAGTAGATCAATGGTGCCGAAGAAATGCGGTTGAGGATATTGAAGATCAGGTTCTCTCTATTTTTAAGAATTATGATGATGACAACGATATAATTCGGGAAATCGTAGAAAAGTTAGTCGAAACCTTTGGAACGTTAGATATTAAGGGTATGGAAGATGCAAGGGATTACTATATTTATAAGGAAAGGATAGAATCACTTGAGCTCAGATCTTTGGCTGCCCGTGATAACCTTGACTTTGAATTGATGAGGCAGTTCCAGAATGAATACAACGAACTCCAGCAAATAGAAGGGGTAAAATTTAGGCTGATCAAATTTAAAAAAATATTCTCCGGCAGGAAAGTTGAAAAGATATTTAGAATGGAAGCTAACAGAAAAGCAAAGGAGCTTTTGACACTTGTTAATTTACCAGATCCGGATAGAATTATGCGATCTTATCCCCATGAATTAAGTGGTGGAATGCAGCAGAGGTTAATGATCGCCATTGCAATTGCCTGTGATCCGAAACTTCTCATCGCAGACGAACCAACAACTGCCTTAGATGTTACGACACAGGCACAGATCCTTAACCTTCTAAAAAATTTAAATAAAACCGTAGGGTCTTCTATATTATTTATCACGCACGATTTAGCTGTCGTGGCTGACATTTGTGATAGAGTTGCAGTTATGTATGCTGGCTGCATAGTTGAGGAAGGTGAAGTAGCAGATATCTTTAAAATGCCAAAACATCCATATACTGTTGGATTACTGAAAGCTATTCCGGAAGCTGGGAGTGAAAAGGGTCTTACACTACAAACAATTCCAGGGTCCGTACCGAATCTCATTACGCCACCAATGGGTTGCCGTTTTCATCCTAGATGTAGTTTTGCGATGCCAATATGCTCAGAGTCAAAACCAAATCTTGAAGAAATTGCATCAGGGCACAAAGTAGCGTGCTTTCTATATTCCTCGGAGGTTGAAAAATAGATGGATTCTGGTAATTCTTCTGAAGCACCATTGCTTTATGTCTCACACTTAAAGAAGTATTTTAACATTTCTTCCTTACTTAGGACCGTTGGTAAAGTTAGAGCTGTGGATGATGTAGAATTCGCTGTAAATCGTGGAGAGACATTTGGCATAGTAGGAGAGACCGGTTGTGGAAAAACTACACTGGGTAGAACCATATTGCGTCTTATGCCTGCAACGGAAGGCGATGTCTATTTTGATCTTGATGCGTCACTTATGAACAAGATAATTGAGCTTGAACAAAGTGCACATAAACTAGCTTTAGGGGAGGGTTCCATAGATAATAAGAGAGACCTTGCTGCAATTATAGAAGAGATTACGCCGCTTAGGCTTAAATATTCTCTCACAAAAATTAAGAAATCTGAATTTAAAAAAATTAGAGCAAGTATGCAACCGGTGTTTCAAGATCCATATAGTTCACTTGATCCAAGTAAGTTGATCAAGGACATAATTGCAGAGCCAATGAGAATGCTAACAAATATGACTGAAGAACAGATCGAAAACCGGCTTTATGAACTCATTGAAACAATAGGTCTGAATGAAGATCACCTTTTTAGATTGCCACATGAATTAAGTGGGGGACAAAGGCAGAGAATAGGGATTGCGAGAGCTATCAGTATTAAGCCCAAGTTGCTTATACTGGATGAGCCAACTTCAGCACTTGATGTCTCTGTTCAAGCCCAGATTCTGAATATGTTGAATAAAATTCAAAAAGAGTTGCATTTATCTTATGTCTTCATATCACATCATCTGAATGTTGTGGAAATAATGTCAGATAGGGTTGCAGTAATGTATCTAGGTAAAGTGGTAGAATTAGCAAATACTAAAGCAATTTTTAAAAATATGCTTCATCCGTATACAAAAGCATTATTTTCCGCTATTCCAAGCTATGAACCGAATGAAAAGAAAGAAGTTATTCTGCTAGAGGGCGAAATGCCAAGTCCAGCGTCTCCCCCCACTGGTTGTCATTTTCACACAAGATGCAGGGAGGTTCTCGTCAATTGCGGGTGGTCTCCACAGGATCTTTCTCCTTTCATTTCAGAAATGTTTGAAAGAACCAGGAATCCGGAGGCAAGAGATTTCCCGTCTGTTGTGAAGATCGAAATTGATAATCCTGGATTGTATCTTGACCTCCAATTAGCTCAGCCTGTATCAAATAAGGACATTATATTTGACCTACTAGACAGACTGATTAAAAAAGAGCAATCCAATCCTAATGGGATAAGATTCCGTGCAATATCTAAATATGAATTTTCAGGCGATTCAACCATTCGAATAAATCTAAGGAAATTTGATGTTCCATCGCTAAAAGAATATAGCAAAGATCACTACGTATCCTGTTTAATCTATGAACAATCAAAGCAAAAGGACAGTGCGCAAATTATGAAGCCAATTATGAACGAGACAGATGAGCAGAATTGAAATAGTAGACAAGATAGAAACCCGGACTGACCAATCCTGAAAGGATACGAGCCTTAAGGAATTTTATTATTATATTTTTGGGCAACTCGCAAGAGGATCATATATAGTTGGTTTAGTGTTCTTTGATCTGCTTATAATTCCACAAATATTAAGCTACGTGCCCGTTTACCTATTTCTTCCACCACTAATGATACTAATATGATCAATGTTAATTCCGATTTATATATTTTTATAATTACCACACTCAGGCTTAAAGCCTCGTTTCCAGATTAAGACATACCTAAGGCTGTGGCGCGGATAGGCCAAAGGAATTTATCATTGGTACTTAAAATAATTGACAACAACTTTAACTAATATTTGGACATCTTCACTTATTATTTAGGACTACATAGAATTCTGTGCACTGCGACTGTTACAGTCCTCTGAGAAGTGATACAGGAGACTTGAGAATGGTTACTCAACATACTTTATTAGATGTAAACAAATAACAACAAAAGTGTTTCAAAGCAAGAAATTAACTTAATAATAAGATTGTAAAATTTAATGATAAAAATATAAATTTTAGGTATATGATACCCAATTGAAATACAATATATTGTCTGCATTAGTCACAGGGTTCTCGTCATATGCCACAAGTTGCTTGATGTTAACGTTGTTAGAAAAGACCCATTGGTCATAGATCTGACCTAGATATACATTGAAAGTTTCGTTGACGTAGATGTTGTTCATTTCGGTGTAGTCTTTGTTAATTTGGGTTTGATTAGTTGAGGTTACAGAATTCTCAAAGATAGTGTTCATTTGTGAAAGATTGTAGTATTCGCTCGAGTTTTTAAGCGGATTGCTACTTGACGAGGAAAACTCGTAAGGCAGAAACCCATCTGCAGGCAATATCTGAGAACCATTATTGGGTGCAGCGAGTGGTTCAATATTCCCATAGGCGTTAGCGTTTTCAGGAGACCAGCCTGCTATCCAAATCGGCATGGGATTTGGTCTTTGTATAAAATTGCCTATTATTTGACCAATTGGGGTTGAGACCGGTAGGAGTTGAATGTTAGGTATGAATGTAGAAAGTTCACTACCCCAGGTTTCGACTCCCGAAACGCCCACTGTGAAGGTGGATTGAATAAAGACCGGAATTACAAGAGGTTTACCATTGTAGACAGGACCAGATGATGTCTCAGATATTCCAACAAGTGAGGCTTGCTGGTTCATAAAGTCCTTCCAGTAATTGTCTGCTACAGTAAGCGATGTATATGGAACATTCCCGCCGGTACTCTGGTTTAATTGCGAAATGGTTTCTGATACGGTCAACCCCTGTTGCAGAATACCAGCGGTCTTGACTCCAAACGATACGCCCTTAAACTGTGGGTTATTCAACTGGTCATTTATGAAATAAGAGTAGTTGAAGGCATATGCAAACGCCCTTCTAACATAGAGACTACTAAACAAGTTAGCAGGCATATTTGCAGAAGGAACTATTTTAGATAAGGAGGCAGTATTGACGTTCCCATTCATAAAGGCAGGGTATATTAGTAAAGTAGGAAACTGGACCCAACTGTCAGTTCCACTACTGTTAAGCGATTCAGCCTGAACCCAGTCCGTGGATGGTATATTGGAAATCTGGGCGCTTCCAGATTTTAGGGCAAGATATATCGTTGATTCCTCGGATATATATTGCACAATTACCCTTCCAATGCTTGGAGCAGGATACCATGGTCCAGGAGATACGAAATATGGATTTGTAACCAAGACCACTTCTGAGCTTTCTATTTGATATGATATCATGTACGGTCCATCTGAAAATGTATTAGCTGTTACATAACTATTCCAGTTGGCTGGTATACCAGTCGATTTATACGCTTGAAATCCAGATGGCGACCATGTTAAACCATCACCATGTAAAATTAACCAGCTTGGATCAACTATGTAACTGCCTGGCCCAGATAGCATTTCAAATACATCTATGGGGGTCAATGATTTTTGGAAATGGAACGTGATATTATTTGTAGCATTGTTAACAGTCACATTTTGAGTGATGTTCCAAAAGGTGTTAGAAGTTAGATAGTTTCCAGGCAAAAGGTAGGGGGCAAATAGATATCCGGGTGTTGTAGCGGGTTCATCATCGTAAAGTAATACCCTTGCAATTGAATACTCAACATCCCAGGCCGTTACTTTTGATCCATTTTGCCATTTTGCATTGTTTCTAATGTGGAAAGTGTAATTTTCATAAGGCATTACTTCGACATTGTACTTTTGGCCATTCGGGGCTGTAACAGAGTAATTAGCATAATTGTTATTTATGCCTCCATTTGCAACAGTAGGTAACGCAGACGCTAATAAACTATTGAATTGGCTTGTCGATGTACCATTCCCTATAACAAGAGACTGCAGCGTGTTCATTTGTATCTCTTCACTGCCAGAGTCTTGAGCGAGGGCCGGATCTAAGCTCCTGTACCCACCAATAGCACAAATTGGATTGACGAGCGTTTCAATATTTGATACTTCGTGAACTGCAGCATTATTGAAAACTGGTATGTCTAGAACATATTTGGTAGAATTAATTCCAATTGAACCATTGATTCCACCTCCATTCATAATAACGCCAGTATAAGTGTATAACTCAAGTGCATACATGCCCGTAGTCAAACCATTTAAGTTCAGTAAAGACTTGGCAAGTGGCAATGAATAACTTTTAGATGATTGATTATAGTTGTATATGAATTTAAACGTATTAACTAATGTGTCATTCTTGAAAACATTAACTTTTTGGTAGAAAACACTATAAGTAGTATTTATTGGAACTGTGGAATAACCAATATAGTAAGACACATGAGAGCCAGGGGTGAAAAGGCCAGTTGAATTAGTAATAGGCGATGATGATAAACCAGATGAGAACGCTAAAAGACCCTCACTATCAGCAGCGGGAACATTTAAAGTTGAGACAGAGACTTCTATCAGAGAATTTGCATTATTATAGGTGGATCCGCCAAAATCTATTTGGTAATAAATATAATAGGTTCCTACTGCTTGATAATAATGAGAGACAGAAACCTGATCAGACCCATTATAACTAACAACTGAGCTAGTGGAGTCACCCCAATAAACTACTATATCATAAAATGGTCCGTTTGTTGATAAATTCAATGTGTATCTCTGATTAACGGAAACTTGGCTGTCGGCCGAGATTATCTGACTAGTAGAACCTGCCTTTGCTGTGGTATGAAGAGCGAGCACAATGCCCAGACCCGCTACAACTATGACTAGTGCAACAATTACAGCGAATAACTTCTTCTTCCCACTAGAAGGGGTTCCAACAGCGGCATTCTTCTTGTTAGACTTTAAAATTGGATTTTGACCATTATCCATAAAAGCGCATAGGGAATCCTATATTTAAATATTTTCACGAAGTTATGGGCTTTGGCTCGCTTTTTCAGAAATTGATCCCATATTATGTGTCCTATAATTTATGCTACTTACAGATTCCAATGTGAAGATTGATTGAAACATCAATTGAATAACAGTAATCTTTAACAGTAATCTTTTTTAGATTCTATTCCTTGGATTAATTGAATTAACAATACTTCTTTGGATTAATGTAACAAATGTGCCAGTATTAAGGGGACTTTCTAAAACACGTAATAGAAGATTTGTGCAGAGTATAGAGATATTGTTTTTAAGAGGCGTAGGTTTATTGAAAATATCTATAAGCATCGAAATAATAAAGATTAACGCCACAATTTGAAGAAAAACAATCCTTGAGGACTTTTCTAAATCAACTTTCAAGATTAGAGAATAATTCATTAAAAATTATAAACGATGAAGTTGAAATTGATTATGATATAACGGCATATTATCTCCTTTCGAAAAAGGAAAATCCTGCCCTACTTTTCAGAAACATCAAGAATTACAAAGATTTCAGCATAGTAACCAATCTTTTAGGCTCTGAAGAGAGGGTTGCGATGGCAACAGGTTATTCAAGCATTGCAGAATTTTATAGAAACTGGAATAACGTACTTTCAAAAGATGAAACGTTTTCATATGGGGTTTTAGAAACAAACCCACCAGTTAAGGAAGTAATATATAAAAGAAATGAAATCGATATTCTCACTTTGCCTATTACGAGACATTATAAATCAGATGGCTCAAGATCCGGCTTCGGGAGATATATAACTTCTGGACTTGTAGTTGCTAGGGACCCACGTTCTGAAGATGTTTTAAACCTGAGTTTTACCAGAATACAACCATTTGATAGGGACAAGTATTCATTCGATGCAGGAAGCCATGGAAATATGTGGGAATATTTAGATTACTGTAAA
>JAKAYH010000125.1 GCA_021826835.1 Thermoplasmata archaeon
AAAATCGAAGAAAAAACGCTGAACAACAATTTTATAGGCACAGAGAATGAACTGAATAAAGCTTCAAATTCTCTGCGAAATATTATGGTCAGCCTTGGATTCCAGGAAGTCAAGAATTTTGTTCTTGGCGATTCCTCCAGCAAACACCAGTTCTTCAAAGTCAACAACCCTAAAAGCATCGAATTCAGCAAAATAAGGGAGAACCTCTTCCAGAGCGTACTATCATCATTGGAAAAGAATAAAGCTGAACCATTTCCGCAAAATATTTTTGAGGTTGGTGATTCAATAGATACATCTGGAAAGCAAAAAACTCTAATGGCTTGCATTATGAGTGGCAATTCGGCATCATATGATGCAATGAAAGGGGTGCTTGAAGCCATACTTCGTTCGGTGGAAATAGAAAATCTCTCTATCAGGGAGACTGAAACGGAAGAGCTAATAAGAGGAAGGGCTGGGGAAATAATGATAGGGGACAAACCAAAATCTGCAGGGCTAATAGGCGAAGTGGACCCTATAATCATTGATAAATTTAAAATTCCATTCCCGGCAACATATCTTGAACTCAATTTGGAAGATATTATTTCAAAAGCCAGGGCAATTTGAAACCTCAAGAAACTCGATAAGTTTGGCAAATCAAAGAGTGTAATATTCTTAAACATTTTAATAGTTCAATTGTATTAGCGATTTCGGTAGTCAAGAAATGGAACTCCAGGAAATTGAATCTATAAAGAAATTAAGAGGCTGGTTCAGCCGAAATTGGGAATTCGCAGGAGTCCTGTTACTATTTGCACTCTATATGTTTCTATCTAATTTTTACATGTGGGGGCAGACATTCCTTGATGGATTTGGGAATTTCTCCGGTGGCAGTGATCCATATTTCAATTATTATATTATACTTAGGATACTTGCAACGCATGCATCGCCGCTCCACACAATTGGACTAAATTACCCTATCGGGTCTGGAAACCCAAGGCCACTATTTTTCCACTGGATGATTGTATTTGTTGCAACAATCACCGCACCTCTATTTGGTGGCGCAACGACCGCAGCATATTACTCATTTATGGAATTTGATGCTGTCTTTGGTGCTCTTTTGATCATCCCCGTTTACCTTTTGGGAAAGAGCATCCTTGGAAGAAAAGCAGGCATGATAGCTGCAGTCCTTTACACTTTAATGCCAAGCAACCTTACATCTGGAATACTTTCAGATGGGAGAATGCATACGCCAGAACTTATCTTCGCATTCTTTGCGATATACTTCTTTGAAAGAGCGGTGCAGAGCGCCAATAAAAACAGGGTAATAGAAGGAAGCTTATTGAAAGTAACTTCTTATTATGAAAGTATCGTAAATTACATTCGCTCGAATAAAAAACCAACGTTTTACGCTTTATTTGCAGGTGCATCATATGGTGCCCTTATGTTATCATGGCAGGGACATGCTTATATTCTTGCAATTATAGCTATATATGTTGTTGTACAATTGCTGATAAATCTTTTCCTGTCCAGAAACACTGGATATCTGCTTTATATAACAGCAATCTTTGTGCCTCTTGCCTTTGCAATGGGCTATTACTATTACTTCACAGCTCCAAACGCACCGGCAATATGGTTTGTCCCACCTCTTCTGATAGGAGTGGCTGTAATTTTCATAGCAGCCCTCATAGGAATTGTCGGCAGAAAACCATGGATAATTGCAATTCCGGTTCTTGTTTTGACCGTGGGTGCATTTGTTGGAGCACTTTACTTCATTTCTCCACATATATATGCCGAAATTGTTAGTGGTGAAGGATACTTCATTAAATCCAGGCTCTACTCTACAATCGCAGAGGCTCAGGCTCCAGCGCTTGGCCAATACATTGGTGGGTTCGGAGTCGCCCAGTTCGTGGTTGGAATAGGGGGATTCATGTTTGTAATCTATAAATTTATCAAGGAAAAAACTGATTCCCTCGCATTTTTAATTATTTTTTCAGGTGTATCCATATATATGAGTTTCACAGCTGCAAGATTTAACATCACAGCGTCACCAGCTTATGCAATTATGGGGGGAGCTCTCCTGTATTATTTTGCAGACATACTAAAACTCGCCAACGTAAAGGACGATACCAGAACTAAAAAAGCTTTCAGGAAGAGAAGTGGAATTAAAGGGGATGTCTCATGGCTCCAGGCAGTAATGGTTCTTATAGTTGTATTCGGAATATTGATTCCGTCCGGGCTTGGAGTGATGTCAGCAGCAGTGCCCGTCAACTCAGCTTCAAGCGTGAACCACCAGGTATATTCATCATTGCCGGCATTTGCAAAACCACCACAGTACCTTGCTAACCAGAGTGCTTATTTTGGCCAGACCGGGTCAGATATAACAAACAGCAGCAGCCCTCTGTCCCAGTCAATGGCATGGTTCGCCCAACAACAGGCAAACCTTTCTCTTGAAGACAAGCCTGCCTATGTTAATTGGTGGGATTATGGCTTCCAGGAACTCTACCAGGGCCAACACCCAACAGTTGCGGATGATTTTCAGCAAGCGTATCAGGTAGCGGGTCAGATTCTGCTCTCCACTAACCAATCTCAAATTATTGCACTTTTCTCTGCGAGATTAATGCAAGCTTCCCTGGACAATTCAAGCGGCAAGTTTTCTCCAGGCATGCAAAATGTGCTTTCCCAGTATTTTAACAACTCTGAAATTAACCTGCTTCAGAACATATATAAAAATCCAGTGCAATATGAAAGCTGGATTAGGGAAAATTCAACAATATATGGAAAATTCAACTCAAGCATATCCAGCGCAAATGCATATTATGCCCTCGAAAAGGGTCAGCTGGCTTCTAAACTAAGCCTGCCAGATCTTGTTAACCTGTACCAGGAACTTCAACATGTGACAGGGTGGAGTATTCAATATATTCAGGTTGACCACACATTGTTTCCGCTCTCAGCTGTAAACACCGGAACATTCTATGCGCCTTCTTACTTAACCAACACTCCAACATACACAACGTCATCCGGAGCTATAGTTCCTTATAACTATTATCAAATCTATGCAGTGACCACTAATGGCACATTTCCACTCAATCTAACGCCGCCTACTGCTTCAGTAACATCTTATCAGCTGGGATACACTCCGGCATTTTACAACACCACAATTTACAAAACACTGATAGGGTTGCCACCTTCAGCTGTGGGGCAGACAAATGGGATACCCGGACTTTCGTACGGGAGTTCAAGGTATACCATGGAACCCGCATACAATATGAGCAATTTTGAAATTTGCTATGAGGGTGTTCCATATAATCCTTATACAAATTATTCGAGCCACCTCAACAATTTCACAGTTAAACCACTTCAAAAAGCATATTCCCTTGAACATTCTGGGAAAGGAACAGCTTTTATTTTTCCCAGACTGTCATCAATAATTCAATCTTCTGATCCAATAATAAGATATTTCCCCGGTGCAGTCGTTGAAGGACAGGTCAAAACACCTGGAGGAACACCTGTTCCCGGTGCCAGAGTTACCGTTTATGACCAGTACAACGTACCTCACAGTACAGTTGTAACCAATAAGAATGGCTATTACAACATCACTGCATTGCCCGGAAATGACACATTGATCTATTCGTATGGTGCACTAAATAAGCAATTTTTGGAGGGGAAAAGCTTCCTATCCTCCAAGCAGATATTTGTAAGCAGAGCTATGGCAGAAAGAAAAGTCTATGGAATCAACGAAACAACAGGCCTTCCTAATTATTACATACAGAAGAACTTGATTACTTCAAGCACGTCTGCAACTGGCAACGTAACCCTGCAAACACCAACCTCAACAGGTGCCAAGAACACGCCAGTAAACAGTGGAAGGATTACAATGGAAAATAGCTCATCCAACCAAAAATTTGCTGTTAATTTAGTGAACGGGAAATACAATTTCCAAAACATACCCATGGGAATTTACAATGTAAGCGTTCACACAAACGGCACTACTTACAATGACGTAAGCATCATAACAATTGCAAATGGTACTAACATAGCCAAGAATATAGTCATCCAGAAAAATACACTTAATGTTAAAGTAAGCTTAAGCGGAAAAGTGGCTTCCGGAGTAACTGTAAATATTGGAGGAAGAAAATTCATAACCAATAGCACAGGGCAGATAACTGCAGGAGTGAATTCCGGCAGTTATCTGGTGAGTGCAAGCTTTGGAGATCTTATTTCAAATGTAAACAAAGTAACATTCCAAAACCTGAATACTACCAAATTAGTAACATTGAACCTCAGGAGAGGCGTAAATGCAACAGTAACATTAACGGGCCCGGAAGCAAATGGAAATCTTTCATTGCTTGAGAATGGAGATCTGGGTGCCTACCAAAACCTTACAAACGTTGGGAACAATGTGTTTACTGGCCTTGTCGCTCCTGGGTACTATACAGTATATAAGAATGTCAGCAATTATGTGGTATTTAATTCATTCAACATAAACAAAACTTCAAGTTTCACGTTCCAATTTACAAAGGGCCTTAATACATCTGTTATCAATAATAATGTCAATTTAAGCCTGTATTCAGGAACCATAGGAATTATTTCCGGCCAAAGCATACTGCAATTCAGAGCCTCGAAACTTAAAAATTTAACTGTGGAGTTGCCATCCAATTCTAAATACACTTTCTATGAAACAATTAGCAAAGCAGGAAAGAATTACTATGCATCCACAACTTCGCACATCACTTCGACTGGACTCATTGCTTTAAAACCCACAAACGCCACAATTGAGAGAATAGAAGTGTTTAATCCGGGAATTACGGGGTCATTCAACTCTCTTTCGGCTGTTGGTTCAGGAGCAGCAATTTTCAACTTATCCGGAAATCCGTTTGAAGCTGTAAACATAAGTGGCGGATATGCCACCATTTTTACACAGAATCCCTCTCTAAGTGGATTCTCGCTCAGGGTTTATAGTTCCGGATATACTGGAATGTCTGATAAGTTGAGCCAGTCTGTAGCCGTGCCACTGATAGTAAGTTCAAAAGAAGTAACGTTAAATTTCCATGCCAACCAAAAAGCAGCACTTCTGAATGGAAAGTTGAACGTATATGGCACATCCACTGCAACATTGCAAATAATAAATGGGACCGCAAAAGCTTCGTTGCCTTCAGGCAGTTATGTTTTCACAATGACCGGTGGCAATATGTATGCTTTAAACTACACAAACACTTTCACAGTGGGCATGTCAAATATGTCATTGAACGTAAGCTATACACCAAAGGTCACATTATCAATTTCCAACGCAAACACAATGGATATCTACAACAAGAATGGAAACCTGGTTACAAATCCATTCATGATGTCTCCTGGAAATTACACCGTTTACTCAATAGCTGGCAACAAAGCTGCTATTCAGGAAGTTACTCTCTCACAGAACACTACTATGGCAGCATCTCTAACACAGTCCTATAGCCTCAGTATACTGAACAGCAGAATAGGAAACCAATCCCTGAAAATAATGGCCAATGGGCACATTCTGGCTCTGCCTAACATGAAGAATCTGCTTCCTGCTGGGCAATATTACGTAAACCTGACTTCACATATTGTAACAGGCAGTGGTGAATTCATTTACTCCGGAAGCAAGAACATCGACTTAACCACCTCAACAAGCCTTACCCTGGCAAGAAATAATTACACCTTCAAGACAAATGTGAATGGGAAACTTTCCGCCAGCGGAAATCTGGTATCAGGATACTTTTTGAATATCTATAAAAACGGAACGATGATAGATCAGGCAGTTACAAAAAGCAATGGAAGCTTCTCGCTCCATCTCTTTAATGGAAATTACACCTACTATGTGTACTCCACAGATTATAGCATGGCCGGAACAGGAGTGTTTAGCATATCTCCTTTTGAAACCACGGATAATCTGGCCATAAGGGCTACTAAAGCTAACTTGATTTCATTAAACACCTACGTATCTGGAAATCTGAAATCCTTGCCTGTCAACATAACATTGAATAAAGAATTGTTCAGGATAGGGTCAAATGGAAATCCCATACTGTTGCCATCAGAGAATTATGCTTTCTCTGCATACATGTCTAATAGTGTTACAGTAAACGGCTACACAACCTCTTACGCATACAGGAACTCTCAGACAGTCAACACAAATGAGTCAAGGGTCGTTAACCTGTTTCTCAGCAAGATTCTAATAGGAAACATAACAATATCACAGAAAGAGGTCAGCAATACTACTGAATATCACTCTGTAACGTACAACCTGACATTTAGAAACCACCTTAATTCAATGGAAAATATAACTCTTGCATCAGGCAGCAGTGCATGGTCAATGTCTTTCAACAAGTCAGTGATCCACAACCTTGCAATCAACAAAACGGTAAGCATAAAGGTAACTTTAACCAACAAGAAATTGGTTCCAGAAGGTGTCAACTCAGTTCCAATCAAGATATCTTATAACGGTGGCTCCCTGAATGACTATGTAAAGGTTAATTTAACAAAGAACCTGAATTTCAGCATCAAGGAACTAAATACTGCCCCAAGCTATAACAATGGCTCTTCCATCTTACAATATAAGGTCACTAACACAGGCAACACAAGGGAAAATGTTAATCTGTCAATAAACTCGTCATTAATACAAAGCCTGGTTACAGAAAACTGGAACGTTAGCCTGTTATATAAAGGACATGCGGTAAGCAATATTACCTTGAATTATTCGCAGTCAAAAGTGATCAGCATCGTCTTTACTCCAGGATCAC